>JAQGKH010000044.1 GCA_028290225.1 Devosia sp.
GGTGCAGGCGACCATTCTCTCGGCGTCGCGCAATGGGGAGTGGGTGGACATTGCCGTGGTGATGGAGGGGGCCTGAGCCCTCCCGTCAATCCAACGAGAGGCTGGGTTGAACCGGCCCTCCAAGGGAGCGATATAGCAGGCACATTGTGCCAGTCAGGACCCTATCTTGGTTACGCTCATCGACAATTCGCTGCTGCGGCCCCGCCACCCCGAAAAGGAGCACCGGCCCGACAATGCCGTGCTGCGCAAGCCGGACTGGATCCGCGTGCGCGCTCCGGGATCCCCGGTCTACAAGGAAACCCAGCAGATCGTGCGCGAGAACAATCTCGTCACTGTTTGCGAGGAAGCGGGCTGCCCCAATATCGGCGAGTGCTGGAGCAAGAAGCACGCGACCATGATGATCATGGGCGAGATCTGCACCCGCGCCTGCGCCTTTTGCAATGTGCGCACCGGCCTGCCGGGGCCGCTGGATCCCCATGAACCGGAAAACGTCGCCAAGGCCGTGCAGAAGCTCGGGCTTGAGCATGTGGTGATTACCTCGGTCGACCGGGATGACCTCGCCGATGGCGGCGCCCGGCACTTTGCCGAGGTGATTCTCGCCATCCGCGCCAGCAATCCACGCACGACAATTGAAATCCTGACGCCCGATTTCCTGCGCAAGGATGGCGCCCTGGAGATCGTCGTCGCCGCCAAGCCCGATGTGTTCAACCACAACCTGGAGACTGTGCCGTCCAAGTATCTCAAGGTTCGTCCCGGTGCCCGCTACTTCCACTCCATCCGCCTGCTGCAGAAGGTCAAGGAGTTGGACCCAACCATGTTCACCAAATCGGGCATCATGGTAGGATTGGGTGAAGAGCGGAACGAAGTGCTGCAGCTGATGGACGACCTGCGCTCGGCCGATGTGGATTTCCTGACCATCGGCCAGTATCTGCAGCCCACCAAGAAGCATTACCCATTGCAGCGTTTCGTTACCCCCGAAGAGTTCAAATCCTACGCGACAGTTGCGACCGCCAAGGGCTTCTCGCTGGTGTCCTCCAGCCCGCTGACGCGCTCGTCCCACCATGCCGGTGAGGATTTTGCCCGGCTCCGCACTGCGCGGCTGCAAAAGCTCGGTTACTGATGAAGCGTTCGTTCGAGCGGCATGTGCCGCATCTGCCCCAGCGCATGTTCGAGATCGTGGCCGATCTTGAAGATTATCCGCGCTTCGTGCCCAATTGCCGCAACATGGCGGTGCAGCCCGATCCCGCGAACCCGGACATGCGGCTCGCGCGTATGACCTTGTCCTTCGGGCCGATCACGCAGGCCTATACCAGCCGGGTCAAGCTCGATCCGGAGGCATTGGTGATCGAGGTCAAGGCGGTCGACGGGCCCTTCGCTTATCTGGACAGCCGCTGGCGGTTCGAGCCTGAAGGCATGGGCACCCGTGTGCGCTTCGAGATCGACTTCAAGATTTCCAACCCGTTCGTTGCCGCCGTGGCCGAACCGGCCTTTGCGGCCAAGCAGGAAGAAATCATGCGCGCCTTCTGCGATGAAGCCGATCGCCGTTACGGGATTTGATTGCTCGTTAGCACCTGCAGCGCCAGATCGAGCGCGGCATCGACGCTGGCCGCGCGGATCGCCTCACGGCCAAGATCGCCAAAGCGATGTTCGATCACCACGGTAGCCAGTTCGGAAGACATGGCGACATAGACGAGGCCCAGCGGCTTTTTCTCGGTGCCACCATCGGGCCCGGCAATCCCGGTGACAGCCAGGGAATAATCGACTCGGGCGGTGTTGCGCGCGCCGTCGGCCATGGCGCGGGCCACCTGATTGGAAACCGCGCCATAATCCCGGATCAGGCGCGGCTGGACATGGATCATGCGCGCCTTGGCGCCATTGGCATAGGTGATGTAGCCGCCGTAAAACGCCGCTGACGATCCCGACACATCGGTCAAGGCAGCACCGATCAAACCGCCGGTACAGCTTTCAGCCGTGACAATGGTCTTGCCGGCTTCGGTCAACAAGGTGATGAGGCGCTCGGCCCGCCCGGGCAATGGGGCCGGGTCGATCAATCGATCCTCGGCAGTTCAACGCTGGCGCTCGCCATGGCGACGATTCCTTCCTCCCGCCCGACAAAACCAAGCCGCTCGCTGGTGGTCGCCTTGATCGCGATTCTGCTTGCCGCGATTCCAAGGCTTTCAGCGATGACACGTTGCATCGCTGGCACGTGCTCTGCGATGCGTGGGCGCTCGCAAACTATGGTTACATCCAGATTAACGATCCGGCCACAGGCTTTGTTCACGAGTTCCCCCGCATGGCGCAGAAAAACCGTGGAGGCCACGCCCTTCCACTGCATGTCGCTTGGGGGAAAGTGCACGCCGATATCGCCTTCGCCAATTGCCCCCAGCAGTGCGTCGGTGAGCGCGTGCAGTGCCACATCGGCATCCGAATGACCCTTGAGCTTGGCTGAATGGGGAATGCGCACGCCACCCAGCCACACGGCATCGCCCGGCTCGAAGGGGTGCACATCATAGCCCGTGCCGACACGCGTTTCGGTGATCATCTGTGCTCCTGCCAGCAGGCGTTCGGCCCGATCGAAATCGGCGGGGTGGGTGATCTTGATATTGCTGTGCGCGCCGGGCACCAGGCCGACCCGCAAGCCAGCCCATTCGGCGATCTCGGCATCGTCGGTGAAATTTCGCCTGATCGTGGAAGCACGCATATGGGCCGAGAACAACTGGGCAAAGCGAAAGCCCTGCGGGGTTTGCGCAGCATAGAGCGTGGACCGGTCTTCGGTCGCCGTCACCAGTTGACCGTCGATGGAGCGCTTGATGGTGTCGGTCACGCCCAAGGCGGGCAGGGCGCCTTCCAGGTCCGACAAGGCGGCAACGACTTCGGCAACCACTCGGGCATCGACGATTGGCCGGGCCGCATCATGGATCAGCACGATATCGGGACGTGCAGGAGCAAGGGTCTTGAGCCCCTCAAGTACCGAGGCCTGCCGGGTTGCCCCGCCGGTGACTGGTGCCAGCAATTTGGGGTGGCCAAGCCCGAGTGCTGCATACCGTTGGGCATGATCCGCATGAATGATCGGAAGCACCTGATCGATTCCGGGCAGCCCCAGAAATCCGTTGAGGGTGCGCGACAGCACCGCCTTCCCGTCCAGCATCCTATATTGTTTAGGCTCGGGGACACCCCCGGCAGCTGCGCGCTCGCCGCGCCCCGCGGCAACAACAATGACGGCAATGGACTTGGAACGCATCAAACAAACCGAACAACAAACCGTCACGTATGGTGGTCTAACGCTGTAGCAGCCATGCGGCAAGTGCAGGTGGGAGCATCCATTAACGCAGCCCTCGGGTGTTGCGCACCCCGTGGAATTGACTATTGTGCAGGCAAATTCCACACAATGAATAAATCCGGGGCAGTTGGTGAGTGAATTTGCCTGTGCGTTGAGCATCGGAAAGCATCAGCTTCCGAACAATGCCCTGCTCGCCCCGATGGCGGGAATAACCGATCGGCCGTTCCGCAACCTGGCCGAACGTTTCGGCGCGGGGCTCGTGGTGTCTGAGATGATCGCCAGCGCAGCCCTCATTAGCGGGCACCAGGACATGGTGCGCAAACTCGGCCGGCCGGCGGGCACCTTGCCTCACATGGTGCAGCTTGCCGGTTGTGAAGCGGAATGGATGGCGGCAGGCGCCCGCGCTGCCTATGATAGCGGCGCCGATATCATCGACATCAATTTCGGCTGCCCCGCCAAGCGCGTCACCAATGGCTATTCAGGCTCGGCGCTGATGCGGGTGCCCGATCAGGCGATCGCCCTTGTGGACGCTGTGGTCAGCGCAACGCCGCTGCCGGTGACCGTCAAGATGCGCTTGGGCTGGGATGACGACAGCCTCAATGCGCCAGACCTCGCCCGGCGCGCCGTCGAGGCAGGGGCCCAGATGATCACCGTTCACGGGCGCACGCGCCAGCAGTTCTACAAGGGCCAGGCCCGGTGGGACCGCGTGCGTGCAGTGGTGGAGGCGGTTTCCGTACCCGTGGTCGTCAATGGCGACATTATCGACCTGGCAACGGCCCGCGGGGCGCTGGCGCAGTCCGGCGCAGCCGCGGTGATGCTTGGCCGTGGTGCCCAGGGCCGGCCTTGGGCCGTCGGGCAGATCGGCGCCGCCTTGCGGGGCGAAGCACCCGTTGCAGCACCCCGGGGCGCGGCTTTGGCGGACCTGATTTCAGAACATTACGAGGCAATCTTGCTGGAATATGGCACGGGCGTAGGGCTGCGGGCAGCGCGCAAGCATCTGGACTGGTATTCCGAAGCAGCCGGCCTTTCGCTGGACAAGCCCACGCGCACCGCCTTGCTGAACAACGAGCACCCCGCCGAGGTGATCGAGATGATCGCCCGCCTCTTTGCCGGTGACTGGAGGGCTGCTGCATGACGCCTGCACTTGATGGCTTTCCCTCCACCGCGGTGCTGCAGGCATTGCCTCAGCCCATCATCGTGTGTGCCGAAGATCGGCAGATCACTTTCGTCAACTACGCCGCCGAGGCGTTCTTTGGCGCTTCGTTGAGCGTGCTGACGCGCCAGAAGCTTGACGATCTGATTGCCTTTGGCTCTCCCATCATCAGCTTGGTGGAAACGGTCGCTGCCCGGCGCGCTCCGATGACCGAATACCGGGTGCGGGTCGGCTCCTCGCGCTTTGGCGACGAGCGCATCGCCGATGTGTTCGCCAGCCCGATTTCCGATACGGACGGCCGCATCGCCATCCTGATCCAGGAGCGCACCATGGCCGACAAGATCGACCGGCAAATGGTATCGCGTGGCGCTGCCCGCTCGGTGACGGGGCTCGCCTCCATGCTGGCCCACGAGATCAAGAACCCGCTTTCGGGCATCCGGGGAGCGGCTCAACTGCTGGAGCAATCAGTGCCCAGCGATGAAATCCCACTCGCGCGTTTGATCCGCGAGGAAACCGACCGCATCGTTACCCTGATTGATCGGGTCGAGGTATTTGGCGACGAGCGCCCGATGGAGCGCGAGGCCATCAACATTCACGTCATCCTCGACCGCGTGAAGCTGCTGGCACGCAATGGCGTCGCCCGCGGCATCGGCTTTTCGGAAGAATACGATCCCTCGCTCCCCCCGGTTCTCGGCAACCGCGACCAGCTGATCCAGGTGTTCCTCAACCTCGTCAAGAACGCTTCCGAAGCGCTGGAACGCACGCAAAAGCCCGAAATCCGGCTCACCACCGCCTTCCGTCCGGGTATTCGCATCAGCGTCACCGGGATATCCGAGCGCATCTCGCTGCCCCTCGAGATCGTCATAGAGGACAATGGGCCGGGCGTGCCGCCTGATATCCTGCCGTTTCTGTTTGATCCCTTTGTCACCACCAAGACCAATGGTTCGGGCCTCGGGCTGGCGCTGGTGGCCAAGATCGTGGGCGACCATGGCGGGGTCATCGACTGTGAAAGCCGCCCCGGCCGCACACGCTTTCGCATTCTGCTCCCGGTCGCCAGTGGCGTCTTTCAAGCGCCGTCCGAAGAGGTTTCGGCTCCATGACTCATGTTGTTTTGCTCGCCGATGACGATGCTGCCATTCGCATGGTGCTCAACCAGGCGCTTACCCGCGCCGGCTACGAGGTCCGCCCCACCGGCAATATCTCCACCATGTGGAACTGGGTGAGCCGGGGCGAAGGCGATATTCTCATCACCGATGTGGCGATGCCCGATGGCAATGCCTTTGAGGTGATGCCCAAGATCAAGAAGATCCGGCCTGATCTTCCCATGATCGTGATGTCTGCCCAGAACACCTTCATGACCGCCATCCGCGCCTCTGAAGTTGGCGCCTACGAATACCTCCCCAAGCCCTTCGACATCACCGAGGTGCTGTCGGTGGTCGCGCGCGGTTTGGCCGATGCCAAAAAACCCACTCCCGCCGAACGCAAGGCCGAAGATCCCGGTGAAACCATGCCGCTGGTGGGCCGCTCCACCGCCATGCAGGATATTTACCGCGCCCTTGCCCGGCTGATGCAGACCGATCTGACGGTGATGATCACCGGCGAAAGCGGCACGGGCAAGGAACTGGTGGCCCGCGCCCTCCATGATTTCGGCAAGCGCCGCAACGGTCCGTTCGTGGCCATCAACATGGCGGCCATCCCGCGCGATCTGATCGAGGCGGAACTGTTCGGGCACGAGAAAGGCGCCTTTACCGGCGCCAACTCCCGCTCCTCAGGTCGCTTCGAACAGGCCGAAGGCGGCACGCTGTTTCTGGACGAAATCGGCGACATGCCGATGGACGCTCAAACCCGCCTGTTGCGCGTGCTCCAGGAAGGTGAATACACCATGGTTGGCGGCCGCAACGCCATCAAGGCCAATGTGCGCATCGTCGCCGCCACGCACCGCGATCTCAACCAGATGATCCGGCAGGGGCTGTTCCGTGAAGATCTGTTCTATCGGCTCAATGTCGTGCCTATCCGTTTGCCGCCCCTGCGTGAGCGCGTCGAGGATGTGGGCGATCTCACCGCCCATTTCCTGCGCACTGCGCAACGCGATGGCGAGCCGCCCAAGTCCATCACGCCCGAGGCCATTCGGCTGATGCAGAACTACACCTGGCCGGGCAATGTGCGCGAGCTGGAAAATCTCGTGCGTCGACTGTCGGCGCTCTACGCCGATGAAAGCATTTCAGCCGAGATCGTCCAGAACGAGCTCAACATCATCGACCGCTCGCCCGCGGCCGCCCCGAGCGGTCCAGTGGATGTGTCGATGGCGGTGGAAACCCATGTCGGCCAGCTGCTGCGCGAGTATGAACCCAATCTGCCACCCGTCGGGCTCTATCAGCGCGTCATCGACAAGGTGGAAGCCCCGTTGATCGCGATGGCGCTGAATGCCTGTGGCGGCAACCAGATCAAGGCTGCCGACCTGCTGGGCCTGAACCGCAATACCTTGCGCAAGAAGATCCGCACCCACAGCATCGAAATCGTCAAGCACAGCCGTCGCAACGGCTAGAAATCCATGGCTTGGTCCCTCTCACGCCCCGAGGCTTTTCAGAGCCTTGGGGACGAGTGTCACATTTCGGCAACATTTATCTTGAAGAAGGGGGCGAATTGGGTCAGGCTCCGCCTCCCACGGCAGCAGGATGAGCCGGATCGAATTTGACCGAAGCAAGCAGTAGCATCGCTGGAACACGAACAGGGCGCCCGGCCAAGGCCTCGGGGCAGGTGCGCTCTTTGTTTGCCAACGCCGACAACGGGCCGCTGCGCATGCTCGGCTTCGTCGTCGTCGTGGCCTCGGTGCTCATGTCCTCGTTGTCCTTCCTGATTCTGTCGGGCATCACCCGCATCGAGCCGTCGCCCGGCGTGTGGACGGGCATCTGGGTGGTGACCGGCATTCTCGTGCTGCTGGTGATCGCCCTCGTGGTCACGGAAACCACTTTGCTGGTGCAGGCGCGCCTGCGCCGCCAGGCGGGCGCGGGCATGCAGATCCGCATGGTGGGCATGTTCGCCTTTGTCGCGGCGGTCCCAGCGGTGATTGTTGCCGTCGTGGCGTCGCTGGCCCTCAACCAGGGGCTCGATCAATGGTTCTCCGAGCGCACTCGCGCCATGGTGGAAAGCTCGCGCCTCGTGGCGCGCTCCTACATGCTCGAGCACGCTCAGGTCCTGCGCGATGACATCATCTGGGTCGCTTCCGAACTCGAGCAGGCTCGCGGCACTTATGAGGAAGACCAGGATCGCTTTGCGCGTATTCTGACTGCCCTGGCCATCACGCGCTCGCTCCCGTTCACCTCGCTGATCACCGGTTCCGGCGAAACCTTGATGCGCGCCCAGATCGCGGTGCAGGGCGCTTATCCAAAGCTGCCAGAGGGCATCACGCAAGGCGTAGGTGAGGGGGCACCGACCTCCATTGCCCCGGGCAAGACCAATCTGGTGGGCTCCATCGTCAAGCTGCGCGGCTATGAGGACATGTTCCTGTTCGTCGCCCGCCCGGTGGATGCCGAGGTGCTCGAATATATGCGCCTTACCGATCAGAACATCACCGAATACCGGGAATACGCCTCCAACCGGCTGGTGCTGCAGATCACCTTCACCATCATGTATATCGGCCTGGCCGTGGTGCTGTTGCTGGCGGCCTTGTGGACTGGCATTGCGCTGGCCAACCGCTTCGTGGACCCGATCCGCAATCTCATGATCGCCTCGTCACGCGTCAGCAGTGGTGAGCTCGACGTACAGGTGCCAGTGCAGGAGGGCAGGGGGGACTTGCGTGACCTGTCCAATGGCTTCAACCGCATGACCCAGCAGTTGCGCTCCCAGCGCGAAGCCTTGCTGACTGCCAACGAAATGAACGAGAAACGCCGCCAGTTCACCGAAGCGGTGGTGGAAGGCGTGTCCGCTGGCATTATCGGCCTTGATTCCTTTGGCGCCGTGACCCTGGTCAATGCGCGAGCCTGCGAAATGCTGGGCACCGACGAAATCAGCCTCATGGGCAAGCGGATCGAGGAGGTCATGCCCCAACTTGCGCCGATCCTCGAGCGCGCCCGGTCCGCTCGCCGCGGCCAGGTGCGCGACCAGATCCAGCTCGGCAACGAAACCGACCGCCGCACCTACCAGGTCCAGCTGACCCGCGAAGGCTCCATCGCCGAATCCAAGGGCTATGTGCTGACCTTTGACGACATCACCGATCTTGAATCGGCGCAGCGCACCAGCGCCTGGGCCGATGTGGCGCGTCGCGTCGCTCACGAGATCAAGAATCCGCTGACGCCCATCCAGCTTTCGGCCGAGCGGCTGCGTCGCCGTTATGGTGCCAAGCTCGAGGACGACCGCGACGTGTTCGACAAATGCATCAACACCATTGTTCGGCAGGTCGGTGACATCGGCCGGATGGTCGATGAGTTTTCCGCCTTCGCGCGCATGCCCGAAGCGTCGCCCGAGCCCGCCGATCTGTCCGACACCATCCGTCAGGCGGTGTTCCTCGAAAGCGTGCGGCTCCCCGAATTAACCATTGTTACTCACCTGCCGTCCGAGCCGATCATCGCTTTCTTTGATAGCCGGCTGATTTCCCAAAGTCTGACCAACCTGATCAAGAACGCGGTTGAAGCCTTTGAAACCGAACCAACCAGCCGGGACTGGCAACCCGCCATTACCGTTGCCGCCCATCTGGAGGGCAAATTCGCTCGCGTAACGGTCTCGGATAACGGCAAGGGCTGGCCCAAGGACAACCGGCAGCGGCTGCTTGAGCCCTATATGACGACGCGCGAGAAGGGCACGGGCCTCGGCCTGGCCATCGTCGCCAAGATCATTGAGCAACATGGCGGCATTGTCGAACTGGTGGATGCCGAGCCCGACCCGAGCGGCCGGGTCGGTGCCTGCGTGACCTTCACGCTGCCACTGCGTTCGCCCCACAGCTTTTCGGATGAAACCCATTCCACGCCACCGGAACAATGGGCATCCCAACAGGAGGAACCGCTCATGCAAGCGGCTGTTCACACCTAATGGCACTCGACATTCTGATTATCGACGACGAAGACGACATCCGCGAACTGATCGCCGGCATTCTTGAGGACGAGGGGTTCGAGGCCCGCCAGGCCCATGACGCCGATAGCGGTCTCAATGAAATCGCCCGACGGCGCCCAAGCCTGGTTTTTCTCGACATCTGGATGCAAGGCTCCCGGCTCGACGGGCTGCAGCTGCTCGACGTGTTCCAGTCCCAGCACCCCGAAATGCCGGTGGTGATGATCTCGGGCCATGGCAATGTGGAAACGGCCGTGTCGGCGATCCGCCGCGGCGCCTACGATTATATCGAAAAGCCCTTCAAGATCGATCGGCTGCTCCACATCACGCAGCGCGCCATGGAAGCGACCCGGCTGCGCAACGAGGTGGCCGAACTCAAGGAACGCTCCGCCACCAAGAGCGAGATGGTCGGCAGTTCGCCCGCCCTTCAGCAGATGCGCGGCTTGATCGAAAAATCGGCGCCAACCAATTCGCGCATCTTCATCTCTGGCCCCTCGGGTGTGGGCAAGGGCCTCGTAGCGCGTTTGCTGCATCAGCGCAGCCCGCGCACCGACTCGCCATTTGTGGAAATCAATGCCTCGCTCTACGCGCCCGATGAAGTCCCCGTGGTGCTGTTTGGCCGGGAAACGCGCGACAAGTCCGGCGTGCTCAAGGTGGAAGTGGGCGCGTTGGAAAAGGCCCATGGCGGCACGCTTTACCTGTCCGAGGTCACAACGCTGCCGCCCGCGACTCAGGCGGCCTTGCTGCGAACGCTGGTGGAAAACCGCTTCAATCGCGTCGGCGGCACCCAGGCCGTACCGATCGATGTCCGCATCATTGCCTCGAGCTCCCAGAATGTCGCGGCGCAGATCGAGGCCGGGGAGTTCCGCAGCGACCTCTTTCATCGCCTTTCCATCGTGCCGCTGCCGATTACGCCGCTCAAAGAGCGCCGCGAGGATGTGCCGCCGCTGGTCAATGTGTTCATCGAACAGATCTGCCGCATGCACAATTTGCAGCGCCTGGCAGTGGGCGACGATGCCATGGCGGTGCTGCAGGCCCAGGAATGGCCCGGTAATGCCCGCCAGCTGCGCAATTCCATCGAGCGCCTCCTGATCCTGATGAAGGACCAGCAACCCGAAGACGGCACCATCAACGCCTCCATGCTCCCCTCAGACATCGGCGAGGTCTTGCCCACCGTGGGCGACACCGATTCCTCGGCCCATCTGATGAGCCTGCCGCTGCGCGACGCCCGTGAAGTGTTCGAGCGGCAATACCTCATGGCGCAAATTGAGCGTTTCGGCGGGAACATCTCCAAGACTGCGGAGTTCGTCGGTATGGAGCGCAGTGCCTTGCATCGCAAGATCAAGTCCCTGGGGCTTTGAGCACGAGGAAAATGAAGCCAAGCCATGCAGTGGCCGCGGGTAGGCAGCAAAATGCGGGCGTGCCATAGTGCATGGTGACGAAACGACCCATCCTAACCGGAACAACGCGGTGCTTCCGGGGACGAAACAGACGCTCGCTTAGAGGCGTCGCGCAACAAAAACTGCCGCATAAAAGAGGCCTGAATGCCCAGTGAAAAGCAGCAGAACCTGCAGGATTCCTTTCTCAATCACGTGCGCAAGCAGAAGGTGCCGGTCACGATTTTCCTCGTGAACGGCGTCAAGCTCCAGGGTGTCATCACCTGGTTCGACAATTTCTGCCTGCTGCTGCGGCGCGATGCGCAATCGCAGCTGGTCTACAAGCACGCGATTTCCACGATCATGCCCGGAGCACCGATCCAGCTTTTCGATCCGGAGCAGAACCACGACAGCGACTGACCTATGACTGAGCACGACTCCTTCGACGACGACGACCATCAAGCCGGGCCGCAGGCCTTTATCGATCAACGTGCCGTGCCCACGCGCGCCGGCCTGATCTGCCCCGATGTGCGCGGCAGCCATTCCGCCCACACCATCGAGGCCCGCAAGGCGGAATTCGAGGGCCTTGCCGGGGCGATCCGGCTCGAAATCGTCTTTTCCGAAGTGCTCAAGGTGCGCGAGATCAAGCCCGCGACCTTTCTGGGCGGCGGCCATGTCGAGACCCTCGCCGAGCGCGTCAAGGCCGAGCACATCGACCTGCTGCTGGTGGATGCGGCGCTGACGCCCATCCAGCAGCGCAACCTTGAAAAGGAAACCGGCGCCAAGGTGCTCGACCGCACGGCGCTGATCCTTGAGATCTTCGGCGAGCGCGCTGCCACCCGTGAAGGCGTGCTGCAGGTGGAACTGGCTCACCTAAACTACCAGAAAAGCCGCCTTGTGCGCTCCTGGACCCACCTGGAGCGGCAGCGCGGCAGCGGCGGTTATGGCTTCATGGGCGGCCCTGGCGAAACCCAGATCGAAAGCGACCGGCGCCAGATCACCGACCGCATCGTGCTGCTTGAAGATCGGCTGGAAAAGGTCAAGAAGACGCGCGCTCAGCAACGGCGCCAGCGCGACGACACGCCATTTCCGATTGTCGCCCTGGTGGGCTATACCAATGCCGGTAAATCGAGCCTGTTCAACGCCTTGACCGGGGCAGGGGTGTTTGCCGAAAACCTCCTTTTCGCCACGCTCGACACCACCGTGCGCAAGCTGCAACTGCCCCATGGGCGCGATGTGATGATCAGCGACACCGTCGGGTTCGTGGCCGATCTGCCGACCGATCTGGTCGCCGCCTTCCGCGCCACGCTGGAAGAAGTCGTGGACGCTGACATCGTGCTGCATGTCCGCGACATTGCCAGCAATGATCACCTGGCCCAGGCCCTTGACGTGCTCAAGGTGCTCGGCGATCTCGGCGTTTCGCCCGAAACCACGCCGGTGATCGAAGTCTGGAACAAGATCGATCTGGTGGCGCCCGCCATTGACGACGAGGATCCGCTGCTGGCCTCGGTGACGCCGGCGGGCAAGGTCGCCGCCGTGGTGCAGGCCTCGGCCAAGACCGGGCAGGGGCTCGATGCGCTCAAGCTGGCCATTGAAACGGCCCTGGCAGACAAGAGCCGCACCTATCATGTGCATGTGCCCCACAGCGCCGGCAGCGATATCGGCTGGCTGCACGCCCATTCCGAAATCATCTCGCGCGACGAACCCAATGAGCAGGGCTCAGGTTATGTGGTGCGCGTCGAGCCTCGCCAGAAGGCGGCGTTCCTCGAGCGCTTCAACGGCCGCATCGAAGGCGTCGGCGCCTAGCCTTTGTCGGCCGCTCGTATCTCGTTCCAATAGCCATCGAGGCGCTCAAGCCCAGCGTCCTCGATGGCAATACCATCCTCCCGGC
>JAQGKH010000261.1 GCA_028290225.1 Devosia sp.
GCGACATAAAAGATGATGGTCAGCATGCCAAGCTCCGAAGCGCCCAACCGCGCTCCGGTCACGTTACAGCAGCAGGCTCTTGCGTCCAGTGCGACCCAAGAGCCCGTTGACTAGATGTGGATGGCGCCGTCGCCCAGCGACAAGGCCGCCTCGCGCACCGCCTCCGACAAGGTCGGATGCGCATGGGTCGTGCGCGCCAGATCCTCGGCCGCGCCCGAAAATTCCATCAACGTCACCAGTTCATGGATCATCTCGCCGGCATTCTTGCCGATGATATGGGCACCCAGCACCCGGTCGGTTTCCACATCGGCGAGGATCTTGACGAAACCCTGGCTGGCCAGCATCGCCTTGGCCCGTCCATTGGCGCTGAACGGGAACTTGCCGATCTTGTATTCGGTGCCTTCAGCCTTGAGCTCGTCCTCGGTCTTGCCCACGCTGGCGACTTCCGGATTGGTGTAAACCACGGCCGGCATCGCGCCATAGTTCACATGCCCGGCCTGCCCGGCCAGGATCTCGGCAATGGCAATGCCTTCGTCCTCGGCCTTGTGCGCCAGCATCGGCCCGGCGATCACGTCACCAATTGCATAGATCCCCTCGACCGAAGTCTTGTAATGCGCATCGACGCGCACGCGCCCGCGTTCATCGAGCGCCACGCCCGCTTCTTCCAGCCCCAGCCCTTCGGTAAACGGCTTGCGCCCGATGGCAACCAGCGCCACATCCGCATCCAGCACTTCGATCTCGCCGCCCTGAGCCGGCTCCACCCACACCTGCAGAGCGGCCCCTGAGGTGTCGACACCCGCAACCTTGCTCGACAGCTTGAACTCCATGCCCTGCTTGGCCAGCATGCGCTGGAACTGCCGGGCCACCTCGCTGTCCATCCCTGGCAGGATGCGGTCGAGATATTCCACCACGGTCACCTTGGCGCCGAGCCGTGACCAGACGGAACCGAGCTCCAGGCCGATCACCCCGGCCCCGATCACCACCAGCTTCTCGGGCACCGCGTCCAGCGTCAATGCACCCGTCGAGGTGACCACACGCTTTTCGTCGATCTCGATCCCGGGCAGGTTGGCTGAAACTGAACCTGTCGCGATGACGATTGCCTTGGCTTCGGCCTGGATCGGCTCACCGCTTTCGGGCGTCACCCGTACCTTGCCCGGCCCAACGATCGAGCCGGTGCCGCGCAGCACCGTGATCTTGTTCTTCTTGAACAGGTAATCCACGCCGCCCACATTGCTCGCGACCGTTTCGGTCTTGTGGGCCATCATCTGGGTCAAATTCAGCTTGGGCTCGCCGATGTCGATGCCCAGCTGCTTGAAGCCGTGCTTGGCTTCATCAAACAGCTCGGAAGCATGCAGCAGTGCCTTGGACGGGATGCAGCCGATATTGAGGCAGGTGCCGCCCA
Organism: Devosia sp.; assembly: GCA_028290225.1. Lineage (GTDB taxonomy): Bacteria > Pseudomonadota > Alphaproteobacteria > Rhizobiales > Devosiaceae > Devosia. The sequence continues at coordinate 1,403 of JAQGKH010000261.1, forward strand.
GCGTCGGCCACTTCTCCACCACCCCCACCTTCATGCCCAGCTGTGCCGCCCGGATGGCGGCCACATAGCCGCCGGGGCCCGAGCCGATGATGATGAGGTCGAAACTGTCTGCCATGGTGGGAGCCCCAAAAATCCTGCAACTGCTGCCAAGCCCGCAGCAAGGTGCGGGACCAACACGCTAGATGTAATGCCGAACACAAGAATTAACCACCTCGCCGACGCAAAACCCCCTGCTAAGTCGTGCCGGTACTAGCCGGAGTCGCGGCAAAAGCGAACGGGCAAAAGCAAGGCGGTGCCTGATGGGTGCTTGGCGCTAGTTGGAGGCAATCTCCTGGGCGCGCTTCAGTGGCTCGGCCAATTGCTGATCGATATCCAGCGCCCCGCTTTCCACCTGCTCAAGAAAGCTCTGGCAGAACGCTTCCTTGTCGTCCGCGCTGTTGTAAGCGCTCATGATTTGCGTGCCGCCATAGGTTTCGGCGGCTTCCAGCTGGCCCGGCGCCCCGCCCCCCAGCCGCGCGATCACGCGATCGGCCAGGTCCAGAAAGCCGATATTGCGCAAATACCAGTTGTCGCGCGCGGTTTCGAAGGCGCTGTCGAGCCCCGTTGTTTCATAGCAATGCGTCGTCATGGCTGAAACGATCGCCTCCGAGCCATGAAACGCCATCAACTCGCCCACAAGGGCCGGGTCAGCGCCATCCTGGGCCCGCGCGGAAGCGGGCAGGATCAAACAAAAGGCAAGGATCGCAATCTTCTTCAAACACTCAACTCCGACACCGCGAGATCCAGCGCCCATGTAAGACGGCCAAGAACTTAGCAAACGGTTACCCGCCGGCCGCTGCACATCAACGTGACCGCCCAAAAGCAAAAGGCCCGCCAAAGCGGGCCCTTCAATTCTACGACCTGAACTCGATCAGAGATCGAGCACCAGCCGCTCTGGCGCTTCCAGGCTTTCCTTGACGCGCACGAGGAAGGTCACCGCTTCCTTGCCGTCCACGATCCGGTGATCATAGCTCAGCGCCAGATACATCATCGGCCGCACCACGACCTGGCCGCCAACTACCACCGGCCGCTCCTGGATCTTGTGCATGCCCAAAATGCCCGATTGCGGCGCGTTGAGGATCGGCGTGCTCATCAGCGAGCCGTAAACCCCACCATTGGAGATGGTGAAGGTGCCCCCCTGCATATCGGCCATCGACAGCTGCCCATCGCGCGCCTTCTTGCCCAGCGCATTGATCGACTTCTCGATCTCGGCAATGCTCATTTGGTCGGCATCGCGCACCACCGGTACGACCAGACCCTTATCGGTGCCCACCGCGACGCCGATATGGGCATATTGCTTGTAGATCAGCTCATCGCCGTCGATCTCGGCATTGATCGAGGGAATTTCCTTGAGCGCATGCACCACGGCCTTGGTGAAAAATCCCATGAAACCAAGCTTCACGCCGTGTTTCTTCTCGAACAGCTCCTTGTAGGAGGCGCGCAGGTCCATCACCGGCTTCATGTCCACCTCGTTGAAGGTGGTCAGCATCGCCGCCGTGTTTTGGGCGTCCTTCAAACGCCGGGCGATGGTCTGGCGCAGCCGGGTCATCTTGACCCGCTCTTCCCGAGCCGCATCGTCCGCTGCCACCGGAGCGCGGGGCGCTGCCGGCGCCTTGGCTTCGGCCGGCTGTGCAGCGGGAGCCGCACCCACGCGGCTGATCGCCGCCAGCACATCTTCCTTGAGCACCTGCCCGCGCTTGCCCGAACCGTTGAGCTCGCCCGCACCCAGATTGTTCTCGGTCATCAGCTTCTGCGCCGATGGGCTGGCGGTTGTCGAACCATTGGCAGCAGCCGGTGCTTCGCGGCTGGTCTGGTGACCCAGCGCCGGATCCACCGGGCTGCTCGCGGCAGCGGCGGCAGCTGGCTTGGGAGCCTCGGCCGTCTTGCCCGCGGCGGTCGGCTTTGCCAAAACAACTGCACCCGCAGCCCCGATAGCGCCCAGCAGCGCGCCGACATCTACCGTTTCGCCGGGTTGGGCGGCAATGGCTTCCAATACACCGGCCGCCGGGGCCGGCACCTCGATGGTCACCTTGTCGGTTTCCAGCTCCACCACCGGTTCATCGGCGGCGATCGCGTCGCCCACCTTCTTGAACCATTGCCCGATCGTGGCTTCCGTAACGCTTTCGCCGAGCGTTGGTACGCGGATTTCTGTCGACATTGTCAGTCCCTTATTGTGCGAAAGCTTCGTCGAGGAAGGCTTGCAGCTGTGCCAGATGCGTGCGCATCAGGCCTGTTGCCGTGGATGCGGAAGCCGGGCGGCCGGTATAGCGCACCCGCTGGCCATTGCGGCCCATCTGGTCGAACACCCATTCCACATAGGGCTGGATAAACGCCCAGGCTCCCATGTTCTTGGGCTCTTCCTGGCACCAAACGATCTCGGCATTGCGGAAGCGGCTCAATTCGTCCAGCAGCGACTTGGCCGGGAACGGATAAAGCTGCTCGATGCGCAGCAGATACACATCGTTGATGCCGCGCTTTTCGCGGTCTTCGAGCAGGTCGTAGTAAACCTTGCCCGTGCACAACACGACGCGCCGGATCTTGTCATCCGCGGCCAGCTTGATCGTGGTCTTCGGCGCCCCCGGCGCTTCCGCATCGTCCCACAGCAGGCGATGGAAGCACGAGTCGATGCCCATTTCCGCCAGACCCGAAGTGGCCCGCTTGTGCCGCAACAGCGACTTGGGCGTCATCAGGATCAGCGGCTTGCGGAAATCGCGGGTCACCTGCCGGCGCAGCGCATGGAAATAGTTCGCCGGCGTCGTGCAGTTGGCAACCTGCATATTGTCTTCCGCACACAGCTGCAGGAAGCGCTCGGGACGCGCGGAGGAGTGCTCCGGCCCCTGCCCTTCATAGCCATGCGGCAACAGCATCACGAGGCCCGACATGCGGAACCACTTGCGCTCGCCCGAGGAGATGAACTGGTCGATCACCACCTGCGCGCCATTCACGAAATCGCCGAACTGGGCTTCCCAGATCGTCAGGGCCCGCGGTTCGGCCAGCGAATAACCGTACTCGAACCCCAGCACCGCTTCTTCCGAGAGCATCGAATTGATGACCTCGTAGCGGCTCTGGTCGGGGGCCAGATTGTTGAGCGGCGTATAGGTCTTGCCGTCCACCGCCTGGTCGTTCAGCACCGAATGGCGCTGGCTGAAGGTGCCGCGTTCCACGTCCTGGCCGGACAGGCGCACCGGGTGCCCCTCGGTGACCAGCGTCCCGAACGCCAGCGCTTCGGCCGTAGCCCAGTCGATGCCCTCGCCCGCCTCGATCGCGGCCAGCCGGTTGTCCATGAACCGCTTGACGGTTTTATGGACATTGAAGCCCTCGGGCACCTTGGTCAGCGCCGTGCCGATCTGGTGCAGCTTGTCCACCGCGACGCCGGAATGGCCGCGACGCGGACCTTCCTGCTCGGCCGGCTTGAAGTTCTTCCAGGCGCCATCGAGCCAATCGGCCTTGTTGGGGCGATAATCCTGCCCGGCCTCAAACTCGGCTTCCAGCTTGGCACGCCATTCCGCCTTGAGCGCCTCGACCTCCTCGGCCGTCACCAGGCCTTCGCCGATCAGCTTGTCGCCATAGATCTCGAGCGTCGTCTTGTGCCCGCGGATCTTGGTATACATCAGCGGCTGGGTGAAGCTTGGCTCGTCGCCTTCGTTGTGCCCGAAGCGGCGATAGCAGAACATGTCGATCACCACCGGACGGCCAAAGCGCTGCCTGTATTCGATCGCCACCTTGGTCGCAAACACCACGGCTTCGGGATCATCGCCATTCACATGCAGCACCGGCGCCTCGATCATCTTGGCGACATCGGTGGGATAGGGCGAGGAGCGCGAGAATTTCGGGCTGGTAGTGAACCCGATCTGGTTGTTGATCACGAAATGCACCGAACCGCCGGTGCGGTGGCCCTTGAGGCCGGAAAGCCCGAGGCATTCGGCGATCACGCCCTGCCCGGCAAAGGCCGCATCGCCATGCAGTAGCAGCGGCAGCACCATGGACCGGTCAGGCCTGCCGTCGGTCGCGATGTTGATGAGCTTGCCATCGGGCGAGATATGCTGGTCCTGCTTGGCGCGCGCCTTGCCCAGCACCACGGGATCCACGATCTCGAGATGGCTTGGATTGGCGGTCAGCGACAGGTGCACCTTGTTGCCGTCGAACTCGCGGTCCGAGGAGGCGCCCAGGTGATATTTGACGTCGCCCGAGCCTTCCACATCCTCGGGATAGAAGGCGCCGCCCTTGAACTCGTGGAACAAGGCGCGATGCGGCTTGCCCATCACCTGGGTCAGCACGTTGAGGCGCCCGCGATGGGCCATGCCCAGCACGATATCCTTGATGCCCAGCGCGCCACCACGCTTGATGATCTGCTCGAGCGCCGGAATCAGCGCTTCCGAGCCATCAAGGCCGAAGCGCTTGGTGCCGGTATATTTGACGTCGATGAACTTTTCGAAGCCTTCGGCTTCGACCAGCTTGTTGAGGATCGCCTTCTTGCCCTCGGGCGTAAAGGTGATTTCCTTGTCTGGCCCTTCGATGCGCTCCTGGATCCAGGCTTTCGCCTCGGGATCCGAGATATGCATGAATTCGATGCCCAGCGTGCCGCAATAGGTGCGCTGCAGAATGGCCAGCATTTCCGGCAGCGTCGCGTATTCCAGCCCCAGATAGTTGTCGATGAAGATCTTGCGGCTGTAATCGGCTTCGGTGAAGCCATAGCTCTTGGGATCGAGCTCGGGCGCCGGCTCCTCCTCCTGCAGCTTGAGCGGATCGAGATCGGCATGCAGATGCCCGCGCATGCGATAAGCACGGATCATCATGATGGCGCGGATCGAGTCACGCGTCGCCTGCACCACATCAGCGGCGCTGGCCGCCGGGACTCCGGCCGCTTCAGCCTTCTTGGCCACGGCCTTTTCAACCTTGGCGGCAACGTCGCCCCAATTGCCGTCCAGCGCGCTGACCAGCTCGCCCTGCGGGCTCTGCGGCCAATCCGTCCGGCTCCAGCTCGGGCCTGCGGCGCTTTTTATCGCGTCGGCATCTGTATCCTCGAGCTTGCCGAAAAAGCTCTTCCAGGTCTCATCGACACTGTTCGGATCGGCTTTGAAACGGGAATACAGTTGTTCGATATAGTCGGCATTGCCCCCGTAGAGAAACGAGGTCAGCAAGAACGTGTCGTTCTTTTCCTGT
>JAQGKH010000052.1 GCA_028290225.1 Devosia sp.
TCAAGGGCAACTACAAGGGCTGGTGGTCACGCCGCATCACCAAAGAGCATCGGCTCATCTATCGGCTCGAAGGCGACGTATTGTGGATCAACCAGTGCCGGTTCCACTACGACCGGCGCTAACAACTTGCCGCGGTCAGCTTCCCCCTCGCGGCTTCACATTCCTGGTCAGCATGTCCGGCTTCTTGGGTTTCACCCAGCCCTTGGGCGGCTGGCGCACCGGCACATGCGTTCCCAGCCCCATGGCGCCCGGCGGCGGCTGTCCGACGGTAACCGTGCCGGCATCCTCTTCCCTCGAAGCTTCGCCCTTGAGCCGCGCAATCTCGTTGCGCAGCCGCGCCGCTTCCTCGAAATCCATCGCCTCCGCCGCCGCCCCCATCTGCGCTTCCAGGGCCTGCAGCCGCTGGTGATTGGATCGTGATGACATGTCCATTCTCTCCACAAGTACCGGCCCATCGCCCCCCCTTGTGGGGAGGAGGCAGGGGTGGGGTTCCGGCCATCGGCTTGTCCCCCAGTCCTGCCGCAAACTCGATTGTCACCTCGGCCCCGAGCCGGGGCCATCCCGAGATGCCAGCATCATGTCAGCGACCTGAATCCCCACCGTAGACCTCATGGTGAGCCCCGTCGAACCACGAGGTCGTGCCACTGACACCGACCCCACGCCCCTCAGCTCGCCACAATAAAAATCGCCATATCCTCCAGCGTCGCCGCCTCGCTCGCCGGCTTGTCCCAGCGGATGCGGTTGATGCGCGGAAACCGCAAGGCGACGCCCGATTTGTGCCGCGTCGATTCCTGCGCTGAATCGAATGCCACCTCGAACACCAGCTCCTTGCGCACTTCACGCACCGGCCCGAAGCTTTGCAGCGTATTGGTGCGGATCCACTTGTCGAGCTGTTTCAGCTCCTCATCGGTGAAGCCGAAATAAGCCTTGCCGATGGGCACGATCTCGTTGCCCTTCCACACCCCGAATGTGTAGTCCGAATAAAACGAGCTTCGCTTGCCATGCCCGCGCTGCGCATACATCAGGATGGCGTCGACCACATTGGGGTCGCGCTTCCACTTGAACCAATAGCCCTTGGGTCGCCCCGGCAGGTAAGGCGAGCTCTTGAGCTTGAGCATCACGCCTTCATGCCCGTGATGGTCCGCCCCTTCGCGCCGTTGCTGCGCCAGATCCTCCCAATCAGTGAAAGGCAGGACGGGCGACAAATCAATCCGCGTCTGCGGGTTGGCCGCGAGCCACTGTTCCAGCCGCCCCCGCCGCTCGGTCCAGGGCAGCGCCCTTACATCTTCGCGCCCATCGAACAGCATGTCGTAAACCCGGATAAACGCCGGCGACTCCTTGAGGTGCTTGGCGCTGGCGACCTTCTTGTTGAGCCGCTGCTGCAGGTCGTTGAACGAGCCGGCCTCGAAATCGTGCCCCACCAGCAGTTCGCCATCCAGCACGGCCTGCCCGCTGGCATTCTCCACAATATCGGGAAAGGCCGCCGCAATATCGTCGCCAGTGCGCGAAAACAGCGATGCCGTGCCCGGCCCCAGCACCAGTTGCACGCGAATGCCATCCCACTTCCACTCCGCCGAGAAATCCTCGGGCTTGAGGCGGCTCAGATCCTTGTCCTCGTCGATGGGATTGGAGAGCATCAGCGGGTGAAACCGGGCGGCATGATCGATGTCGGGCCGCTCCGCCGGGCCGCTCAGCCAGGCGAACAGCTCGGTATAGGGCACCTGCAGCCCGTGCCACACTTCCTCGATCTCCTGTAGCGGCACCCCGCTCATCTCCGCCAAGGCCGTTTTGGCCAGTCGCGCCGAAACCCCGATCCGCAGCGCTCCGGTGGCCAGCTTCACCACCGCCCACCGCTCATTGATCCCCGCCCGCGTCAGCAGCGCCGCGATCAGCTTGGGCAATTCGCTCTTGGCTGTGGTGTTGAACAATTCAATCAGGTCGGTGAGCGACGGCAGTTCGCCCTCGCCCCCATGATGGGGCCAGATCAGCGCGATGGTTTCCCCCAGATCCCCCACATAATCGTAGCTCATGGCGAACAGCACCGGATCGACTTCCCGGAGCACGATGTCCTTGAGCAGGGCTGGCTTGACGTTGCGAAAGGTCAGCGCCCCGGTCAGCACCGCCAGCGCAAAGCCCCGGTCCGGGTCCGGCGTTTCCCGGAAATACTGCGTCAGCGCCTCGATCTTGCGATTGCGCGATGGCGTCAGCGCCAGCAGTTCCAGCAGCTGGGCAAAGCGCTTCATTCCTCGCCCTCCCCGCCGTCATCCTCGAACCCCTGGATGTTGAGCGGCTCGGCTTCCAGACCCTGCTGGCGGCACCAATACACCAGCGCATCCTCGCGCCCATGCGTGACCCACACCGTCTGCGCCTCAGTTTCTTGAATGGTTTGCCTGAGCTCGCCCCAGTCGCAATGGTCCGAAATCACCAGCGGCAATTCCACCAGCGCTTGCCGCGCCCGCTGCTTGACGCTCATCCAGCCCGAAGCCTGGCAAGTCACCGGATCGGGAAAGCGCCGGCTCCAGCGGTCGCGAATGGCCGAGGGCGGCGCAATCACCACGGCGCCCGCCAATTCGCCCTTCGCCACCCCCGTCGCTGGTCGCAGATCACCGAGCGAAACCCCCAGTTCTTCATAAAGCGCGCAGAGCCGGATCATCGCCCCATGCAGATAAATCGGCGCATCATACCCAGCGTCGCGCAGCAAGGCGATCACCCGCTGCGCCTTCCCGAGCGCATAGCAACCGATCAGATGCGACCGCTCCGGGTTCTTGCGCACCGAATTCAGCAGCCGCCCGATCTCGATCTGGGGGCTGGGATGCTGGAACACCGGCAGCCCGAACGTCGCTTCCGTCACCAGCAAATCGCACGGCACCAGTTCATAGGGCTGCGCCGTGCGGTCACTCCCGCGCTTGTAATCCCCCGTCACCACCACCCGCTGCCCATCCTGCTCGATCAGCACCTGCGCACTCCCGAGGATATGCCCGGCCGGATAAAACGTGATCCTCACATCATCGATCGCAAGCGGTTCGCCGAATGGCAGCGCCTGGAACTCCCCCGCGCAATCCTCCCCATAGCGCACCTTCATGATCGCGATGGTGTCGGGGGTCGCCAGCACCGCCCCATGCCCCGAGCGCGCATGATCGGCATGCCCATGCGTAATGATCGCCCGCGCCTTGGGCGTCGACGGATCGACAAAGGCATCGATGGCCTTGAGGTGAAGATTACGGTCGAGGATTTGCGGAGATGCCATAGGGCGACAACGCGGTGCCTGACCGACTCGTTCACACTAGAGCACCAGCTCTCCAGTCGACACCCTCCCCCTTGCGGGGAGGGATCAAGGGTGGGGGGCGGCGAGCCCGAATCTTCGGCCCGTTTGACCTCACATCACCTTCGTCACGTCCAGCAATCCCGGCCGCTGCGCATTGGCGCCGCTGATGGCGGCTTCCCCGCCCAGCACCACCACATGCCCCTCGCGCGCCACCGCCGCCACCGCTTCGGCCAGCTCGGCAAAGTCCTTGGCACTCGCATTGAGCACTTCATCGCGCCGCTGCTGCCGGATGGCGTCCGTCGTGCCCGTCAGTTGCCGCCACATCGAGCCATAGCCCTTGGCATCGGGGAACTGGTAGCCATCCATGTCCCCGATCACCCCGATGATCGAGCGCGTCAAATCGGTTTCGCTAATCCCCGCCGCCAGCGCCTTGGCCG
>JAQGKH010000110.1 GCA_028290225.1 Devosia sp.
GGTGACTTGGTGCTGCCTCATATCCGTTTTGATCGGGCGCTCGAGTTCTTGTTGGGAGACCGGCTCGCATGAAACCTCCATTTGCCCAACCAACCAATGCGGCCGCTGACGCAGCCGAGCCGATGCGAGCCCCGCGTGCGTTTGCACCAGCCGAAGTTGTGGTGGCCGAACCGCAGTTCGATCCGGAAGTGGCGGAAGATCTGGTCGCCCCGCCCATCAAGCCCATGGGCGGCGTGGCCAGGACGGCGTGGACTGCGGGGGGTATCCTAGTTTCAGCGGGCCTGGGCCTGGCCGCCGACCGGCTGATCCGCGACCTGTTCACCAGCAATCCCTGGCTTGGCTATGCCGGTATTGCTGTTCTGGGGATCTTTGTGGCAGCGGTGCTGGCACTCGCGGCCCGGGAAGTTTTCGCCCTGCGCCGCTTGCGTATGCTGGATGCATTGCGACGCGATGCGGAGCGCGCCTTTGCTGACAACGACGCCGATGAAGCCAGGCGCGTGCTTCAGCACTTGCAGGCGGTCTATGCCAATCGCGCCGACCTCGCACGCTCTCGTCAAACGCTCGCCGAAAACCTTCCGCACCTTTTCGATGGTCACGAAATGATCGCTCTGGCCGAGCGCAGCGTCATGAGCCAGCTTGATGCCCGCGCCAGGGCACTAACCGCAGCCTCTTCCCGGCGCGTGGCGCTGGTCACGGCGGTTTCCCCGCGGGCGCTGGTAGACGTGGCCTTCGTGGTCTACGAAAGCTTCCGCCTGGCCGGGGCCATCGCCCGCCTATACGGCGCCCGGCCAGGGTTTTTTGGTTCATGGCGGCTGCTTGGCGCCGTTTTGACCCATCTGGCCGTCACCGGAGGCTTGGTGCTGACCGATGGTCTCGTCGAGCAACTGGTTGGGCAAGGCCTGGCAGCCAAGCTCTCTGCCCGCTTGGGCGAGGGTGTGGTGAACGGCTTGATGACGGTGCGCGTCGGCATTGCGGCAATGCGGGTGGTGCGCCCCCTGCCCTTCAACACGCAGGCGCAGCCAACGGTCCGCGACTTCATCCCCGAGTTGGTCAAGTTGACCACCGAGGCAGCCAAGCCGGCTTGAATGCGGCTAATCCTTGGCCGCGCTCGCCGCCAGGGTCAGTTGCAAGCCGTCAAGTGCGTCGCTCATCAGGATCTGGCAGGACAGGCGCGAGTTCGGCCTGACATCACCGACGCTGTCGAGCATATCTTCTTCTTCGGCGCTGGGTGCCCCAACGACATCGAACCACTCGGCACCGACATAAACGTGGCAGGTGGCGCAGCTCAGCGCTCCGCCACACTCAGCCTTGATGTTGAGGCCCCAGTCGCGGATGACTTCCATCACGCGCCAACCTTCAAGCCCTTCGAGCGTGTGCGTTTCTCCGGCCTGGTCCGTGACATGGATTTCCATCAGGCGACGCCCAGTTTCTTTTGCAGCTTGGTCGAGGACGTCGTGTACTGGAACACCACGCGCTCATTGGGGGCGATGATCTTCTTGGCAGCCTGCGCCATCAAAGCCGCTTCGTGGAACCCGGACAGGATCAGCTTGAGCTTGCCCGGATAGGCATTGATGTCGCCGATCGCGAAGATGCCCGGCACCGAGGTTTCGAACTTCTCGGTGTCGACGACGACGGTGTTGTCGTTGAGTGCCAACCCCCAATCCGCCACCGGCCCCAGTTTCATGGTCAGCCCGAAGAATGGCAGCAGACGAGTTGCGGGAACGGACAGATCGCCGGCATTGGTTGCCAGGTGAACATGTTTGAGCTGGCCGTTTTCGCCTTCAAGCGAGCCGATTTGGCCCTGGAGGAAGTTGATCTTGCCCTCCATCACCAGCTCCCGCATTTTGTTGACCGATGCCGGAGCCGCCTTGAAGGCATCGCGCCGATGCACCAGCGTCAACGAACGCACGATCGGCTGCAGATTGAGCGTCCAATCGAGGGCCGAATCCCCCCCGCCGACGATCACCACATCTTGGTCGCGGAAGTCGTCCATGCGCCGCACGGAATAGAACACGGACTTGTTCTCGTAGGCCTCGATGCCTTCGACCGGCGGGCGCTTGGGCTGGAATGATCCCCCGCCAGCGGCGATCACCACCACCTTGGCGTGGAACACTTCATCGGCATCGGTGACGAGCCGGAAGGACCCGTCTGCCTGCTTGTCGATGGAATTGACCATCCGGTTGAAGTGAAATTCGGGTGCAAAGGGGGCGATCTGTGCCATCAGATTGTCAGTGAGCTGCTGGCCCGTGACCACTGGAAAGCCGGGAATGTCGTAGATCGGCTTTTCCGGATACAACTCGGCACACTGCCCGCCGGGCCGGTCCAGAATGTCGATGAAGTGACATTTGAGATCCAGAAGGCCCAGCTCGAAAGCCGCAAACAGCCCGCAGGGGCCGGCGCCGATCACAACAACATCGGTGGTGATTTCGTGTCCGCTCATACTGTTCTCAAGTCCGCTTCGGCTAGGCGCCGGGTCTTAGTTTTGGCGCTGCCCGCCACCGCGCCGCTGCGCAACAGGCATGACGCTGGGTGATGAATCGGCAGCCCTGGCCACCAATCCTGATAAGCCGGATCGACTTACCTCAGGAAACGCGGCGAAGATAGGGTCGCGTCCCTACGGGTATCTCGCCTTGCCCCACCGGCTGGTAGAAAATGTCGACCTCCGGCAGCCGGTTCTCGACCAATGCCTGACGGGTGGGCTCATGCGTCACCACCAGGGCATTGATGCCGCACCGGCGCATCAACGGGATCTGGTCCTGCAGCACATCGCCCACGGCCCGGATCTCTCCGGCAAAGCGGTACCGCTCCGCGACCATCCGCGCGGTTGAATAGCCCCGCCCATCCGTGAAGGCGGGGAACAGCACGGCGACCGACGCAAAGCGCCCGAGATCGTCGGCCGCATCCTCGACCTTGTCGCCCGGCACGACCAACAAACCCAGGGGATGCGGATTGGCCAGAAACGCGGCACGGTTGGCCACGAACACCGGCAGCGGCACATGCTTGTAGCGGGCAAGTGCCGGATCGTCGCCTTCGCTCCATGGGCTGAATGGATCGGCAATGAAAGCGCCGTCCTTGAACAGCGTCTGGGGCGCAGCGGGAGGGTTCATGGGATTGGCAATGGCTCCATTGAAGTCGAAGTGGATGCCGCACTCCTTTTTATTGAGCCCACGCCACCGGCCGGCCCGCGGGTCCTCGCCTTCGGCGACCGCCGAGGTGCAAGGGGCGCAACCGATTGACTTGTAGCCCTTAGCGAACAGCTTATGCTCGGGCAAGCCATGGTCGATCTTGTATTGGTTCACATCCGCGTCGCTGAAATAGGCGAGCGGGTTGACCTTGATCCGATCATCGCTGGTCAGTTCGAAATGCGGGAGCACGCCCCGCTCCGCCGTTTGGAAGCGTTTGCGCCCGGTCACCCACCCGCCAAACCTTGCGGTGATCGGCTCAAGCGGCTCGGTCTTGCGGATATGGCAGCAGGAGTCTGGATCGGTTTCCCACAGTGTACCGTCGGGATCAAAGCGGGCCAGATCGCTGGGGTCCGGCAGAACAGCGGATACATTGATCAGGCCCAGATGCCGCTTCAGCGTTTCGACATATTCGAGGGTTTCGGCAAAGTGCTTGCCGGTCTCGAGAAAGAACACCGGGATCGATGGATCGACCTGCGCCACAACGTGGAGCAACACCGCCGAGTCAGCTCCGAACGACGACACAACAGCCAGATCACCCGGCAGCACCTCGGTGGCCGCGTAGCGCAGCACGCCCACCGCGTCCATGTCGTCGAACATGCCGTTAAGGGCTACAATGCCAAGCGCACGCAGCTTGTCCGGCTTGGGTGCGGACAGCATGTTAGGCATTGCCATAAAGGGCCTCCTTGAACGGCGCGTCGCCGAGCCGCCGGACCGCGGTGATGAAGCTTTCTTCGGCGCCTTGGCGCTTGGCGAGATAAGTGTCGACCAGCGTCTCGATCGCATCAGGCACCTTATCGGCCTCAAAGCCCGGTCCTAGGATCTTGCCGACAGCCGCCGATTCAGTGGCATCACCACCCAGCGTGATCTGGTAAAGCTCGCCGCCTTTTTTCTCGACGCCCAGAATGCCGATATGACCCACATGGTGGTGCCCGCAGGCATTGATGCAGCCCGAGATCTTGATCTTGAGCTCACCGATCTGCTGCTGCCGCTCAGGGGCAGCAAAGCGATGCGAAATGGCCTGGGCGATCGGGATCGACCGCGCGTTAGCCAGGGCGCAGAAATCCAGCCCCGGGCAGCAGATCATGTCCGTGATCTGCCCGATATTCCCATCGGCCAGCTCCGCTGCCACGAGCCCTTGATAGACCGCCCGCAGATCTGCCACTGCCACATGCGGCAGCACCAGGTTCTGCTCATGGGTGACGCGCAGTTCATCGAACGAATAGCGCTGTGCGAGATCAGCAATGGCTTCCATCTGGGCGTCGCTTGCATCGCCCGGCGCCCCGCCAACCGGCTTGAGCGATACCGTCACGCATGCATAGCCCGGCTGCTTGTGCGAATGGATGTTGTT
>JAQGKH010000118.1 GCA_028290225.1 Devosia sp.
AATCAACATGCTCATGAGCGGAATATTCTCGTGTGGAGGGTTTCATGCGCCATTTGCGCGATATCGGCGGCGTAAGCAATGCCCCCGATATCATCCACCGTGGCGGTTTGGCACAGCCCGGCGGCCCGGGCGATTGCCGGCTCCAGCGCCGCCATGATCCGCAGGCCGTCGGTTTGCCCGATCGGCACCAGCCGCACGGCAACCGATACCTGCCCATGCACGGCGGCGGTCAGGAAGGCGAGGAGCGTCGCCTCCACCTCCACGCCATGGCTGGCGGCGATGGCGCCAACGGCGATGGGATAGGGGCAGGGGTCGGGCAGGCCCAAAGGCTCTTCCGATACCCATGCCTGCGCGGCTGCCGCGAAGGCACCGCCGGTCGTGGTGGTTTCCTCATGCCGCTCCCGGGCCGGCACCAGGGCAAGACAAAGATCGGCCAGTTCGCCTAAGGCCGCCGGATCGTTGCCCGCCCGGTGCGCCTGAGCGAGCAGAATCGCATCGGTGCGCGAGCCGCCATGCTCCAGCGCGCCGCTTATCCAGTCCTGCGTGGTGGCGCGATCATGCACCTGGCCGGTTACGATCGCCGTTTCCAACCCCGCCGACCAGGCAAAGGCGCCCACCGGAAAAGCTGGCGACAGCCAGGTCAGCAGTTTTTGCAGGTCACTGGGCGTGGTCATCGCTGCAGCAGGGCATGCCCCGCATCGCCATGGCTGTGGTAAGCGCCATGCTCGGCAAAGAACGGCTCGGAAATGTTCGTGACGCGCGCGCCCAGACCTTCAAGCATGGTCTTGAGCACATGGTCGCGCTTGATCAGGATGCGGTCGGCTTCCAGTTGCGCCGAGGTATGGCGGTTGCCGATATGCCAGGCGAGCCGCACCAGGTGCGCCGGGTCATCGGCCCGCACTTCGTAGAGCAGTTCGGGGGCCGCGAGGATCCCGGCGAGCCGCCCATCCTCGAGCAGCAAGGCGCCGCCATGCTCTAGGGTGAGCGTTTGGGGGAAGTCCACCATCACTTCCGTGCCGCCCCGCAAGGTCAGGAGCTTGCGGCGCAAACGGCGTTCGTCATGGGCCAGGGTGATCGTGTCGAAGTGTTCACCCCGGCCATGGCCGGGGGGCAGGTGGGCGGAGGCACGCAGCATTGGTTCATTCCATGGCCCGAGCCAAAAGCTCAGGGGGTGTTGTTGATTTCACTGCAGGTATTGATCGGGGGCGCATCGTCGCCCTCGGTGATATCGATCAAGGTGGCATCAGCGCCCTTGGTCGACCAGATATATTGCCCCGCCGCATAACGAACGCCCGAGGCAGACAGCACTGCCGCAAACACCAGTGGCTCGGCTTGGTCGGGAACCGCCAGGATAGCAAGGAAGTTGGGCGCCGCGTTGATGTATTGCACGCTGATGGGATCGCCCGCCTCGCAATCATAAACGATCACATGGCGCTCCAGGTCGCCGCCCTCGCTGCCCAGTGTGATCGATACGCCGGTCTGTGCCCCCAGTGCCGGCATGGCTGCGCCGGCAAGCACCGCCAATGCGGCTAGAACTTGGTTGGTGTTCATTTGGCCTCTCCATTTCGCCCCCGCTCCGGGCATGTTGCACCGGCAAGCGGCGGAATTGGGGTGGCGATCACGCAAGCGACTAACCCGCCCCAGAATAGGGATAAGTTGTTCAACCTGCGTCGCAGTCTCTTCAATAGGAAAGCACCACATCGGCGGCGGCGGCCAACGACACCAATTTGGTTGGCATGGCAGGCTGTGCAGTGGGGATGGCGAGGTCATCTGGGCCGATGTTGCGCGCCTTGGCAGACATGCCCGAGTAGAAAACCACCGCGCTGGAGCCCTTGATGGCGGCTACGTGATCGGCGAGAGCACCCGTACCAACTCCCTCCAAAGTTGCCACGGTTTGGGTGCGCAGCAGGGCAACGGCGTCGCTGGCCATAAACATCGATACTTCGTGCCCGTCCTCCAGGGCCGTTTTGGCGACGAGAAAGGCCAGCGCGGCCTTGCTTGGGTTTTCCGGCCCCGTCGTTATGTGAAACAGAAAATGTGCCATGATCCGATCTCCACTCGTGTGCCGGTGGAGCTTAGAACAGGAAATAGCGTTGCGCCATCGGCAGCACCGTTGCCGGCTCGCAGGTCAGCAACTCGCCGTCCGCCCGCACTTCATAGGTTTCGGGGTCGACATCGATCACGGGCGTTGCCGTGTTGTGGATCATGGATGCCTTGCCGATCCCCCCTCGGGTATTGGTCACTGGCAGCAGCTGCTTGTCGACGCCCAGCTTGCCGCGCAGCCCGTCGTCATAGGCGGCCTGGGAAATGAACGTCACCGAGGAATTGGTCAAAAGCTTGCCAAAGGCGGCAAACATGGGCCGATAATGCATGGGCTGCGGGGTCGGGATCGAGGCATTGGGGTCGCCCATCGGGGCTGCCGCAATCGAGCCACCGAGCAGCACCATTTCGGGCTTCACCCCGAAAAAGGCCGGGCTCCACAAGACGAGGTCGGCACGCTTGCCCACCTCGATCGAGCCGATATGCTGGCTCATGCCATGGGCGATGGCCGGGTTGATGGTGTATTTGGCAAGGTAGCGCTTCACCCGGAAATTGTCGTTGCTGCCAGTCTCCTGGGGCAATTGCCCGCGCTGGCGCTTCATCTTGTCGGCGGT
>JAQGKH010000120.1 GCA_028290225.1 Devosia sp.
CACCTGCTAGAAACAATCGTGACTATTTCAAGACGGAACCCGGTATGAACCTTGTAGTTTCCACAGGCGTGCTGCGCGCCTTTTGCGAGCGCGCCGCCAAGTTCGATTTCGTCACTGTTGATACCGAGTTCCTGCGCGAAACCACTTACTGGCCCAAACTCTGCTTGATCCAGGCGGCCACCGACGATGAAGCGGTGGTGATTGATCCGCTGGCGCCGGACCTCGATCTGTCGCCGTTCTTCGAGTTGCTCGCCGACCCTGAGGTCATCAAGGTCTTCCATGCAGCGCGGCAGGATATTGAAATCTTCGTCAAGCTGACCGGCAAGGTGCCCGTCAACATCTTCGATACGCAGATCGCGGCCAGTGTCTGCGGGTTTGGCGACTCGGTGTCCTACGACAATCTGGTGCGCTCCATCACCAATATCGAACTCGACAAGTCCTCCCGCTTCACCGACTGGGCCGCGCGGCCTTTGAGCGAAAAGCAGCAGGTTTATGCCCTGGCCGACGTGACGCATTTGCGCGACGTGTATCGCGAGTTGCGCAAGCAGGTCGACGCGACGGGCCGCTGGGACTGGGTGGAAGACGAATTGGAGGTGCTGCGGAGCATCGACACCTATGTCGTCCAGCCGGAACAAGCCTGGGAGCGGCTCCGGATGAAGATCAACCGTCCGCGCGACCTTGCGGCGCTGCAGCGCCTCGCCGCCTGGCGTGAACGCCGGGCGCAGGAGGGGGACCAGCCGCGCAGCCGCGTGCTCAAGGACGACATTCTGTTCGACCTGGCCATGCAGCGCCCGCTCACGCCGGACGCCTTTGAAAAATTGCGCACCGTGCCGCGCGGCTTTGGACGCAGCGCTGCGGCGGCAGAGATCATGGCGTTGCTCAAGGAAGTCGAGGCGCTGCCCAAGGGCGAACTGCCGACGGTGGCGGAGCGCTATCGCGGCCCCTCGCCGAAAGGCGCCGTGGGAGACCTGATCCGCGTGCTGCTCAAGTCAGTGGCGGACGAGCATGGCGTTGCGGCGCGGATCATCGCCACTTCCGACGAGATTGATGCGCTTGTGCTGGATGACGACGCCGATGTTCCGGCGCTCAAGGGCTGGCGCCGCAAGCTGTTCGGGGAAAAAGCGCTTGATATCAAGCACGGCCGCATCGGGCTGGTGGCAACCAGCAAGGGTGTGCGCGAAATTGTGGTGCGGGAACGGGCTTCGGCGGCCGAGTAGCTACTGCACGCGCACGCGCGAAGTCTTGAACCCAGTCAGGCCGACGAACTGCTCGAAGCGGTTGCGCAGATGCTCGGCATCGAGGAAAGCCAAGTCACGTGGCAAGACGAGCTGCAATTCGTTGCCATCAGCGGCGAGCCCGATGCGCTGCAGGATGCCGGGCATGGCGGCCGTAATCGGATAAGCCACCCGGAACAGCGCGCCGATCAGCCGAGCCCGCGCGGTACCTTCCGGGGAGGCCAGACCGAGCAGCGGCTGCGAGATCCCCTTGATCTTGAGTCCATTGTAGCGAACCGCGATCACTGTAGCCAGGAACGCCCGCCCCGGATGGTCAACGCCGGTCAGCCCACCGTAAGCGACCGCATCGACGCTTTGGGAGCCCCGATAATCCGGGTGCGCGCGCCAGCCGATATCGGCAAGCAGGCACGACACCAGCCGCAAACGCTTTTCGCCGTCAGTTTCGGCAAGGCCGCTCACGCGGAAAAATTGATCGGTGAACTCGATCAGGTCATTGGCATGCGAAGGCGAGCGCGAGCGCAGGACCGACAGCTCTTCGGCCCCCTGGATCAAGGGATCGAGGGCCTGTTCCTGGCTGTCGAGCATGCCAAACAGATAACCTTCACGCACGCCAAGTGCTGAAAACACCACCTCGTCAAAGCCACCGGCCTTGAGCACCTCACCAATCACTGCAGCACCAAAGGGCACCAGTTCGCGCCGCGACGAACTGACATGCTCGGCACCAGGATAATGCTTGAGCGAACCGCTTTGGACGATCTCGGCGCATAGCCCGATCATGTCCTGGGCGGGAACGATGTAGTGCTGCACCATTTGCAGCGGATAGCCTCGCGAGACCTGGTGAAGCTTGGCCAGCGAGCGCCAGGTGCCTCCGATGGCTGCAAAGGATGCGCCAGGCTGGTGTTTGGTTTGCCCGGATTTTTTGAGCTGGTCATGAACCAGGGCCGCGGCCTTGGCCGGCGAGCCTTCGCTGTCATCCTGCAGCCGGATCACCCCGAGCTCGAAGGATTGGCCTTCCGTATCGGCGCCGTCGACTATGCGCGACAGCTCAAGGCTGCCGCCACCCAGGTCGCCCACAATGCCATTGAACCCGGGTATGCCGGCAACGACGCCAAGAGCGGCGAAATGCGCTTCCTGTTCGCCCGTCAGAACCTGGACGGGGCTGTCCATGATGGCCTCCACCGCCGCAACGAACTCGGCACGGTTCCCCGCGTCGCGCACAGCCGATGTTGCCAGCACATAAACCTTGCCCACCCGCATCATTCGGGTGACCAGGGCGAAGCGCTTAATGGCTTCGAGCGCCTGGGCGATGTTGGCATCCGCCAAACGGCCGGACTTGGCGATGCCGCGCCCGAGCGCACAGGAAGACTTCTCGTTGTATAGCGGGGTCAGCGATCGTGCATGACGTTCGTAAACCACGAGACGAACGGAGTTGGAGCCGATATCAAGCACCGCCACCGGCTTGGCGCCCTTGATGCGCCCTTGCGCCGTCGGATCGGCATCAACGCCCCAGAACTGGTTCAATCAAGACCCTCGTCGCCGTCTTCCCGCCCCGCCGTGCCGCGACCCGACAGCGATGGATTGGTCATGAAATAGTCATGGGCATTGAACGGTTCCTCACCTTCCGCGATGCGGATGCGATGCGAGCTCCCGTCCGGCAGCACTTCCCAGCTCTGCTGGTTGTCCCGCAGATACGCAACGAGGATTCGGTCGAGGATCTGCTTATGCACAGTCTGATTGAGGATCGGCACCATTACCTCCACCCGTCCATCCAGGTTGCGCTGCATCAGATCGGCTGAGGAAATATACACCATCGCCCGCGAGGACGGCATCGCTTCGCCATTGCCGAAGCAATAGATGCGGCTATGCTCAAGGAAGCGCCCGACCACGGACTTCACGCGGATATTGTCGGAGAAACCGGGTATGCCCGGCCGCAGGCAACAGATGCCGCGTACGATCAGTTCGACCTTCACGCCTGCCTGGCTCGCGTCGTAGAGCGCGTCGATGACCTCGGGATCCACCAGCGAATTCATCTTCAGGAGGATGCTGGCGGGCTGACCCGCTTGGGCGAAGGTCACCTCGCGGGTGATGTTGTCCAAAAGGGTCTGGCGCAGATTGACCGGGGAAACCGCAATGGTTTCCAGCTCCGTGGGACGCGCGTAGCCGGTGATGAAATTGAATACCCGCGCCACATCGCGTGTGATCGCGGGATCGATCGTGAAATAGCTCAGATCGGTATAAACCTTGGCGGTGATCGGATGGTAGTTTCCTGTTCCGATATGGCAGTAGCTGACCAGCTTGCCCTTTTCGCGTCGCACCACCTGGCTCATCTTGGCGTGTGTCTTGAGCTCGATGAAGCCAAACACCACCTGTGCCCCGGCGCGCTCCAGATCGCGCGCCCAGCGGATATTGGCTTCTTCGTCGAACCGCGCCTTGAGTTCGACGAGGCACGTCACCGACTTGCCGGCTTCCGCCGCCATCACCAGCGCCTTGATGATGGGGCTATCGGCGGAGGTGCGGTACAGCGTTTGCTTGATGGCAACCACGTCGGGGTCGCGGGCCGCCTGCATCAGGAACTGGGCGACCACATCGAAGCTCTCGAAGGGGTGGTGAACCAGGATGTCCTTGGCACGAATG
Source organism: Devosia sp. (assembly GCA_028290225.1). Classification (GTDB taxonomy): domain Bacteria; phylum Pseudomonadota; class Alphaproteobacteria; order Rhizobiales; family Devosiaceae; genus Devosia. Next base: position 3,870 of record JAQGKH010000120.1, read on the forward strand.
GCCGCAAAGCTGTCGCCATTGTAGTCACGGATCCGTTCGGGGAACCGCGCGAGATAGGGCGTGAACTTGAGGTCGGGCCGGTTGATGTCGCAGATCTTGCGCGCATCGGCGAGGCCCAGGAAACCCTGCACTTCGAAGATTTCGCTATCCTTGACCCCCAGCTGCTCGCTGATCTGGCGCTTGAGCGTACGGGGCATGGTGCGCTCGATTTCCAGCCGGATGACCAGCCCGCGCCGGCGCTGCCGCAGCGCGCTTTCGAACTCCACGACCAGATCGGCCGCCTCGTCATCGATCTCGATCTCGCTGTCCCGCACCAACCGGAAAGCGCCGGAGCCGGCAACTTCGTGGCCTGGAAACATCTTGTGAAAGAATAGCTTGACCAGAGTGTCGATAGTCACGACCTCGCTGCGTCCTTCTGAAACGAGGCCGGTCGGCAGATTGATGAAGCGGTCGAGATTGCCGGGTATGCGCACCAGCGCCGTAAGGAGCACTTCGCTGTTGGGGCGCTTGAGCTCGAAGGCCAGCGCCAGTCCCAGATTGGGAATGAACGGAAAGGGATGGGCGGGGTCGACGGCGATGGGGGTAAGGACCGGAAAGATCTCTTCCCGGAACAGCTTGGCGAGGTAGTTGACCTGCTCGCTGCTCAGATCATTGCTCTCGTGGATCACCACGTTCTGCGCGAACAGCTCTTCGCGCAGGCTTTGCCAGTGATCCTGCTGCTCAAGCTGCAAGTGCTGCGCCAGGGTCGAAATTTCATCAAGCTGTTCGGCCGGTGACAAGCCGTCGGCGCTGTGCTTGACGAGGCCGGCGCGCATCTGCCCCTTGAGGCCAGCCACGCGCACCATGAAGAATTCGTCGAGATTGTTGGCCGAGATGGACACAAATCGCAGCCGTTCCAGCAGCGGATGGGCCGTGTTGGCGGCCTCTTCGAGCACGCGCATGTTGAACTGGAGCCAGCTCACCTCGCGGTTGACGAAGCGAGCGGGGCTTTTGCGCAGGGCTTCGGCCTCCGGCACCGCGGTGTCGGCTTCCCCGATCTGGCTCATTTCATTCATCATCGTGCCCACCCCAGTCCTGTTCATCACTCCCGGCATCTTGGGCCGCCAGCCGCCAGTCGAGCACTTCGGCAGCAACGCTGCGGGTGATGGCGGTTCCCTTGGCCAGCGCCAGGCGGTCCATCAATTCCACAAGGGTCACAGCCTCAGCAGCCGATCTTTCCATGCGCGCCACGATAAATGAAATCACCTTTGGCTCGATCCCGATCTGGCGGTCACCGAACAATTTCACCAACATCTGTGACAACTGGATGTCATCGGTCAATTCGAGGCTGAATGCCGCAGCCCGCCGGGCACGCGAACGCACATCGTCTGTCGTCAGCGGCCAATGAGCGACGCCTTCGCGGGCAGTGAGCAACAATGGTCGAGAGTCACGCAGCGACTGATTAAGCAGGTGGAACAGCCCCGATTCGTCATAGGCGAGGCTGTCGACATCCTCGACGATCACCGGCTGTCGACCACCCTCGGCGGCAAGTGGCGCGAGATCGTGGACACCGGCAAACACCGCGCCGCTGCGCTCGGCAAAAATGCGGGCCAGGTGCGACTTGCCCGATTTGGCCGGCCCGACCAGCAGGGTGACGGGATCGGCCCAATGGGGAAAGCTCATGATCCGGCCATGCGCGAGCTCATTGCCCTCACCGACAAGAAAATCCTCCAGATCGTGAGATGGGGTATGTCCCAGATCCAATGCCAGCTGCGGTCCGGCGGCGGGCAAGTCTTCGTCCTCAGACAACATCGGCATCGCTACCGATGCTCCCGGCTTCTCCCTGGTACAGCGCGCTTTCGCGATATTTGCGCACGCCATAGCGCACCAGCACGCTGCCGATGGCGGCCATCGGCACGGCAAGGAGCAGGCCAACGAAACCGAACAAGGCGGCCAAGGCGAGAAGCGCGAACATCATCCAGACCGGGTTGATGTTGATCGTGGAGCCCACGAGCTTGGGATAAAGAATGTTGCCTTCGACGAACTGCCCGACCATGTAGATCATGAAGACGATCACGATGAACCACCAGTCCGGCCAGAACTGGACAATGGCGATGCCCATCGACAACACGAACCCGATGGCAAAGCCGACAAACGGTACGAAGCTGAACAGCCCGCCAATCAGCCCGATCGCCAGGCCGAAGTTCAATCCCACCAGGCTCAAGGCCGTGGCGTAAAAGGCGGCCAAGATCAGCACCACGCCGCCCTGCCCCCGGATGGCGCCGCCCATGGCGCTATCGATATCGCGCAGGATGCCCTGGATTTCGCCCTTGTGGTCGCGCGGCAACAAGCTTTCCAGTCCGCGCACCATTCCTTCCCAATCCAGCAGCAGGTAAAAGCACACCACGGGGGTAAAGATGATGATGCCCACCGCGCTGATCAGGGTGGCGCCGCTCGAAAGCACCTCGCCGGTGATGATCCCGACCAGGCCCACCATGCGACCCATCAGGTCGGTTACCGTGGCTTCCACTTGTGCCGCCCGCTCCGGACCGAGCCACGCGTTGAGCTCGGGCGCCCATTTGCGCGCCAGGGCTTCGAGTTCGGCGGCATAGCCTGGAAGGCGCTGCACCAGCCCTCCCACCTGCTGGGCGACCAGCGGCACCAGCATGAAAATCAGCCCGAGCAGGATGGCGACCACCGTTGCCAGCACCAGGGCCGTTGCCCAGCCCCGCTTGAACCGCCATTTCTGGAGTTGATTGACAATGGGGTTGAGCAGATAGGCCAGCGCCGCCCCGACAACGAAGGGCAGCAGGATGCCCCGGAACAGCCAAAGCATCAGGATCAGGACGACAAATGAGCCGATCCAGATCAGCACTTGATTTCGCAGTGTCATTGGCTGAGCCGGCCCTTGCGTCGGTGTGGTGGAGAAGCTATCAGGCCGTCTACCGGCCCCCTCCGGAAATGGCAACCGCCCTGGTTTCTTGCCTGCGGCATTGCGCACGGTTTCCCCAACTGGCTCTGAGGCCCATGTCCGACCTCCAAAACCTGCCACCAAACGGTCTTTCATACAAGCAGGCCGGCGTTGACATCGATGCAGGCAATGCCCTGGTCGAGGCGATCAAGCCCGCGGTCCGCTCCACGCGCCGTCCTGGCGCCGATGGCGAAATCGGCGGGTTCGGTGGCTTGTTCGACCTCAAGGCAGCCGGCTTTGTCGATCCGGTGCTCGTGGCGGCCAATGATGGCGTCGGCACCAAGCTGCGGATCGCCATCGAAGCGGGCAAGCACGACACCATCGGCATCGATCTGGTTGCCATGTGCGTCAACGACCTTGTCGTGCAAGGCGCCGAGCCGCTATTCTTTCTGGATTATTTCGCGACCGGCGCCCTCGATGTGGTGCAGGGAACGGCCATCGTGGAAGGCATAGCCGAAGGCTGCCGCCAGGCGGGCTGCGCCCTGATCGGGGGCGAAACGGCCGAGATGCCGGGCATGTATCACGGCAAGGATTACGACCTGGCCGGCTTTGCGGTGGGCGCCGCCGAGCGCGGCAGTCTCCTTCCGCGCGCCGACCTCATGGCGGGCGATGTTCTCGTGGCGATTGCCTCGTCGGGCGTGCACTCGAATGGGTATTCGCTGGTGCGCAAGATCGTCGAGCTTTCGGGCAATGACTGGTTCATGGACGCGCCGTTTGCCCCTGGCCAGTCCCTTGCCGAGGCACTGCTCACGCCGACCCGAATCTATGTGAAGCCGATCCTGTCGGCGCTCGCGGCCGGCATCGGCATCAAGGCGCTTGCCCATATCACCGGTGGCGGCTTTATCGACAATATTCCGCGCGTGCTGCCCGAGAGGCTTGCGGCGCATGTGAACCTTGATGCCGTCACTGTCCCCAAGGTTTTCGGCTGGCTGGCCCATGCAGGCGGGCTGGCTGAACATGAGATGCTGCGCACGTTCAACTGCGGAGTCGGCATGCTGGTGGCCGTAGATGCTGGCGAGGCGCAAGCGCTGGTGCAACATCTGACTGCAGCCGGCGAGACCGCCGCCATTGTCGGGCAACTGACCGTGCGAACCGGTGAGCCGGTGACCTTCGAGGGCAGGCTCTCGCTGTGACCCGAACCCGCGTCGCCATCCTGATCTCAGGGCGCGGCTCCAACATGGCGAAA
>JAQGKH010000125.1 GCA_028290225.1 Devosia sp.
TGCGCAACAAGGCGGCGGTGGTGTCGATCTTCTTGATCGGCTTGATCATCCTGTTCGCCTTTGTGGGGCCCTATCTGCTGCCCTGGACCTATGACAAGATCGACTGGAGCAATATCCGCAAGCCGCCCAATTTCGAGGCTGGGCACTTTGCCGGCACCGACCAGAACGGGCGCGACATGCTGGCGCGCATCATGCAGGGCACGCAGATGAGCCTGATCGTGGCGGGTGTCGCCACGCTGGTGTCGGTGGTGATCGGGGTGATCTATGGCGCGGTGGCCGGCTATTTCGGCGGCCGGGTCGATGCGGTGATGATGCGCTTTGTCGATATCATGTATGCGCTGCCCTATATCCTGTTCGTCATCATCCTTGTCGTGATCTTCGGGCGCAATCCGGTGTTGCTGTTCGTGGGCATCGGGTGCCTGGAATGGCTGACCATGGCACGCATCGTGCGCGGACAAACCTTGTCGCTCAAGGAACGCGAGTTCGTCGAGGCGGCGCGGGCGGGCGGGGCGAAACCCTGGGCGATCATCATGCGCCATATCGTGCCCAATCTCACGGGACCGGTGGTGATCTATGCGACGCTGACGGTGCCCGAGATCATCCTCACGGAGAGTTTTCTGTCCTATCTGGGGCTCGGGGTGCAAGAGCCGCAGACATCGCTGGGGACGCTGATCTCGTTTGGCTCGCCGGTGGCGGAAACGCTGCCCTGGATGCTGATCGGGCCGGCGGTGGTGCTGGTCACCCTGCTGCTTTGCCTCACCTATATCGGGGATGGCCTGCGCGATGCGCTGGACCCCAAGGACCGCTAGGCGCTTGCCGGGTCGAGGCCGGCGCGCAAGGAAAGGCGCTTGATTGCCATGAAGCACGTACTCGATGTTCAGGACATGTCGGTCACCTTCGCGCTGCATCAAAGCGAAGTGCAGGCGGTGCGCGAGATGAATTTCACCCTGGCCAAGGGCGAAACGCTGGCGGTGGTGGGTGAAAGCGGCTCGGGCAAGAGCCAGGCCTTTTTGTCCATCATGGGCCTTCTGGCCAGGAATGGGCGCGCTTCGGGGCACGCCATGATGGGGGATGTGGACCTGCTGGCACTCAGCGCAGGGGAGCTGGACCGTTATCGGGGCCGCGATATCGCGATGATCTTCCAGGATCCGATGACCTCGCTCAACCCCACACTGCGGGTGCGCACCCAACTGGCCGAGGTGCTGGTCAAGCATCGCGGGTTCGAGCAAAAGGCGGCGACCAGCGCGGCAATCGAGATGCTGGAACGGGTGGGCATTCCCGAGCCGGCCAAGCGGGCCAACAGCTTTCCCCATGAGCTGTCGGGCGGGATGCGGCAGCGGGTGATGATCGCCATGGCGCTGCTGTGCCAGCCCAAGATCCTGATCGCGGACGAGCCGACCACGGCGCTTGATGTGACCGTGCAGGCGCAGATGCTGGACCTGTTCAAGACGTTGACCGAGGACTTCGGCACCTCGCTGGTGCTGATCACCCATGATCTGGGGGTGGTCGCCGGTGTGGCGGACCGCATGATGGTGATGTATGGCGGCCGGGCGGTGGAAAAGGGGACGGTGGACGATCTGTTCTACGATCCACGCCATCCCTATACGCTAGGGCTGCTGCATTCGACGCCCCATATTGCCAAGCGCGCGGCGCGGCTCGATCCGATCCAGGGCCTGCCACCCAGCCTTGAGCACCTGCCCAAGGGGTGCTCGTTCAATCCGCGCTGCGCCTTCTGCTTTGACCGTTGCCTCGAAGAACGCCCGCCGCTGATCGACACCGGCAATGGGCGCGAAAAGGCCTGCTTTTATGAAGGCCCCATGGCCTATGGAAAGGTCGCGTGATGGACCAGACCCCGATCAATCTTCTCGAGATCAGGAATCTCAAAAAGACCTTCTCGATCTCGGGCGGACTGTTCAGCCGGCGGCTGACGCTGACCGCGCTCGAAAACATCAATTTTTCCATCCGCAAGGGCGAGACGCTCGGCATTGTGGGGGAAAGCGGCTGTGGCAAGTCGACGCTCGGGCGCTGCATCCTGCAACTGATCGCGCCGGACGAAGGGCAGGTGTTGTGGCTGGGGCAGGATTTGACGCGGGTGCCGGCCGAAGAGATGCGCAAGCGGCGGCAGGATTTGCAGATCATCTTCCAGGACCCGCTGGCTTCGCTCAATCCGCGCATGACCGTGGGTGAGATCATCGCCGATCCCCTACGCACCTTGCGGCCCGAACTCAACAAATCAGAGCGGCGGGCACGGGTGCTCAGGATCATGGCGGCGGTTGGCTTGCTGCCCGAAATGATCAACCGCTATCCGCATGAATTTTCGGGCGGACAGGCGCAGCGCATCGGCATTGCGCGCGCCCTGATCACCGAGCCCAAGCTGATCGTCTGCGACGAGCCGGTATCGGCGCTGGATGTCTCGATCCAGGCGCAGATCCTCAACCTGCTGGCCGAGCTCAAGGATGAGTTTGGGCTGACGTTGATCTTCATCTCGCATAATCTGAGCGTGGTGCGGCATGTGTCGGACCGTATCCTGGTGCTGTATCTAGGGCGGATCGTCGAGCTGGCGACGGGTGACGAGATCTATGAGGATCCCAAGCATCCCTATACGCGGGCGCTGCTGACAGCGGTGCCGATCCCCGACCCCAAGCTGGCGCGGCAGCGCAATGTGGATGCGTTGCGGGGCGAAATCCCATCGCCCATCAACCCGCCCTCCGGGTGCCCGTTCCGCACCCGCTGTCGCTTTGCCAAGCCCTATTGCGCCGAAAAGCGCCCGGTGCTGGAGACGATCCAGGATGGCCGGTTGGTGGCGTGCCACCGCTGGCGCGAGATCGGGGTGCCCGAGGATGCGGTGCTGGGGCACTAGTCGGCGGGCATGACTCGTGGGGCGCCGGGCAGCGAAAAGAGCGTGAAAACTCTGCCACTGCCGCGTTGACAGGGCAGGCGCCTTTCCCTATGAATGCGGCCAAGTTCCGGGCGCCTAGGCGCCCCTTTTGTTTGACCCGAGGATACAGAGATGAAAGTCCGCAACTCGCTGAAGGCGTTGATGACTCGCCACCGCGCGAACAAGCTCGTCCGCCGTCGCGGCCGCGTTTACATCATCAACAAGGTAGACAAGCGCTTCAAGGCCCGCCAGGGCTGAGTTCTGCTTGCTGCAAAGTTCATGCAAAGCCCGCCCTGTGCGGGCTTTGTTGTTTCTGGCGGGGCAGTCTGCAGCATTGTGCCACCAAGGCGTGCTCTTGACTTTGGTTGGCAAGCGACTAGCTTTATTGCCATGAGCACTTCCTTTCCATTCTCTGCCGCGGCAACGCGCCGTCAGTATCCGGTCGAAGGATAGTTGCCCCTAAACCCCGTGCGCCACGCGCCGAGGGGGTTTAGGGGATACGAGCTCACATCCCGCTCCGTGCCTGGCCGTTGTCGCCGCCGGAGCGCTCCCCGACATTTAGTCCAGAGCTCCATTGGGGCTGCTGGCGCTCGACCGAGCAGAGGCAGACATGAAGACTTATACCCTTCGACCACAGATCGTTGTTGGCAGGCAGGAGCACCATCAGCTCCAGGTGCTGGCCATGGCGGGTACCGGGCACAGCGCCGAGGCTGCGGACGATCTTCTGTATGAAATGGAGCGGGCGCAGGTGGTGCCCGATGCAGCGATCAAGCACGACGTGGTGCGCATGGGCTCGCGGGTGCAGTATCGCACCGATACCGGCGAGTGCCACGAGGTGACGCTGGTTTATCCCGGGCAGGCCGATATCCTGGCACGGCGCATATCCGTTTTGACGCCGGTCGGTACAGCCCTGATCGGGCTGCGCACCGGCCAGTCGATCACCTGGACGACCCGGAACGGGACCAGAAACGTGCTCACCGTGCTGGCGGTGTTCCGGCCCGATCCCGACCCGGAGCCTGACCTGGCGGCATAAGGACGAGTCATGGCTTCATCGGAGATCGGTGGGGCCATCTCCCGAGGCTTCTGGTGCCAACAAGAAAGCCCGCCATTGGCGGGCTTTCATTGTATTTCGGCCTTTAGCGCGCTCAGCTGGAGCCGGCGCCGTCCTGGCGGACAAAGGCGATACGCAGCATGTTGGTGGCGCCGGGGGTGCCCAGGGGGATGCCGGCGGTGATGGCGATGCGATCGCCGGGGCGGGCAAAGCCCTCCTGATAGGCGATGATGCAGGCGCGATCCACCATGTCTTCAAGGCTTGCGGCGTCCTCGGTTTGTACGCAGTGGACGCCCCAGCAGACCGACATGCGGCGGATGGTGCGCTGGTTGGGCGAAAGGAGGATGATGGGCTTGGAGGGCCGTTCGCGGGCGGCCCGGATGCCGGTCGAGCCCGAGGAGGTGTAGGTGACGATGGCAGCCAGGTCGAGCGTTTCGGCGACTTGGCGGGTAGCGGCCGAGATGGCGTCGGCGGCGGTCGCTTCAGGCTCGGTCGCCTGGGCGCGGATGATGCTGCGATAATTCACATCGCTTTCCACGGCCATGGCGACGCGGTTCATGGTGGCGACCGCTTCCACCGGGTATTGGCCCGAAGCGGATTCGGCGGACAGCATGATGGCGTCGGCGCCCTCGAACACGGCGATGGAAACATCCGACACCTCGGCGCGGGTGGGGACCGGCGAGGTGATCATCGATTCCAGCATCTGGGTGGCGACCACGACGGGCTTGCCGAAGCGGCGCGCCATGCGGATCATGCGCTTTTGCAGGCCCGGAACGGTTTCCAGCGGCAGCTCGACGCCCAGATCGCCACGCGCGACCATGAACGCGTCGCAGAGCTTGATGATTTCTTCGAGCCGCTCGATGGCCTGCGGCTTTTCGATCTTGGCCATGACGCCGGCGCGGCCCTGGACGATCTTGCGGACATCGATGATGTCTTCGGGGCGCTGCACAAACGAGAGCGCGATCCAGTCGGCTTCGGCCTTGAGGCCTTCGAGCAGGTCCACGTGGTCCTTTTCGGTCAGGGCGCCGGTGGGCAGGAGCGTATCGGGCAGGGACACGCCCTTCTTGTCCGAGAGCTTGCCGCCATAAACGACTTCGGTTTCGATGGCGCCGTCGCCGACCTTGACGGCGCGCAGCTGGAGCTTGCCATCATCGAGCAGCAGCCGATCCCCGACGGAAACGCTTTCGATGATCTCGGGGTGCGGCAGATAAACTCGCTCGGCGGTGCCGGGCGTGTCGGAGCTGTCGAGAATGAACTTCTGGCCAGCGGCGAGCTGGACGCTGCCTTCGGCGAATTTCCAGACGCGCAGCTTGGGGCCTTGCAGATCGACGAGCACGCCGAGCGGATGACCCAGGGTTTTTTCCACGTTGCGGATGCGGGCCACGGTCTGGTGCAGCACTTCGTGGCTGGCGTGGCTCATGTTGATGCGGAACACATCGGCGCCGGCCCGCGCCAGTTCCTCGATCATCTTCTCGTCGTGGCTGGCTGGTCCCAGGGTGGCCACGATTTTCACACGTCGCATACGTCTCATTGCGTGTCCGTTCAATTGAGCTACTGGGAGGCCGGCGGAGTATCCGCCGGCGCCGCTTCGGAAGCTGGTGGGCCATCGGGAGGGGGCACCGACCCTCCTGGTGGTTGTGGTGCTCCCGGCGCGTCGGGAGGCGCATCTATGGTCACGTCGTCCGGATCCACCAGAAACGCGGGATCTTCCAGGTTCTCCTGACTATCGGGGCCGACCACATTGGGGTCGCCCAGATTCTCGGTCAGCTGCAAGGTCCAGTCGGTCTGGTTCTGAGTGTCAATCTCAAAGAACCCGGTGCGCTCATAACCGCGGGCGAGGCAATCCTCAACCCCGAATATCGTGAAGGTTTCGTCACGCGTGCACATGAACACCGCGCCGTCCCAGGCGCCGCCACCGATATCGTCGACGGCATAGATGTAATAAAAGCGGCGCTCCAGATCGCCCTGGTACAGCACGCGGCAATCGCCGGCAGGAGCCTGCCACCAGCCTTCGCTCATCCAGCCGCGCTCGGCGCGGTAGCCGATAGCGACCGAGACCAGATTGGTGGTTTCGTTGCAAATGCGCAGATCGGCCCGCGCCGGGGCGGAAAACAGCAGGAAGCTGGAAACCAGGGCGCCGACAAGCGTCAGGGCAAGGCGGAAATGGTGCACGAGCATGCCGGGATACATCGGGAAAACCGTTGGTGTTTGAGCGTATGGTGACCTTTACGTCAATGCCTAATGGCGTGGTTGGGCGGAATTACGTTGGGGGAATGCCGCCGGGCCGCGTAGCCACATAAGTTAGTGGCAGACGCGCAGAAGCGCAGGTGTGGATTGGCGGCAAAAGCGCTTGAACAGGGGGGCGCTGTACTGTTGAAGGGGCGGTTAAAGCGAAGAGGAAGTTTTTATGGCCGAAGAGAGCGTTGCCCAGGACCAGCTCCGGGCGTTCGTCGAGCGGATCGAACGCATGGAAGAAGAAAAGGCAGCCATCGCCGCCGATATCAAGGAGATCTATGCCGAAGCCAAGGGCAATGGCTTTGACGTCAAGATCCTGCGGCAGATCGTGCGGATCCGCAAGCAGGACGCCAATGAGCGCATGGAGCAGGAAGCGCTGCTGGAGCTCTATATGAGCGCTCTGGGCATGGTGGCGGCGCCGCCGGAAGACTAGCAGGGCAGAGTGGCACCTGCCGCCCCGTCCGGTGGCGGCAGGACGGGCGCCTAGCCCATCGCCCCGATTGCCGCTGCCATGGCGGCTTCGTCGTAGCCCAAGGCGCGCAATGCGGCCGTGGTGATGCCGGCGCGATCAAGACCGGCATCGGCATACATATCGGCCTGGCTGGCATGTTCCACGAAGCGATCGGGGATCATCAGCGGCCGGAAGCGCAGCTTGCCATCCAGCAAGCCGTTGCTGGCGAGGAAGGTGGCGACATGGCTGCCAAAGCCGCCGATCGAACCTTCTTCGAGCGTCAGCAGCACATCATGGCTTTGGGCCAGCTGCGCCACCAGTTCCTCATCCAGCGGCTTCATGAAGCGGGCGTCGGCGACCGTGGGATTAAGCCCCAGCGCCGCGAGGCGGTCAGCGGCGGCCAAAGCTTCGGCCAGGCGCGTGCCCCATGACAGGATGGCGATGGTGCTGCCCGGGCGCACGATGCGGCCCTTGCCGATCGGCAGGGCGATGCCGCGTTGGGGCATGTCGACGCCCACGCCCTCGCCACGGGGATAGCGGAAGGCGATCGGGCCGGAATCATAGGCCACGGCGGTAGCGACCATGTGCTTGAGTTCGGCTTCGTCGGCGGCGGCCATCTGGACGATGCCCGGAATGGCGCCGAGATAGGCGGCGTCGTAATTGCCGGCATGGGTGGGGCCATCAGCGCCGACATAGCCGGCCCGGTCGATGGCAAAGCGCACCGGCAGGCCCTGGATGGCCACGTCGTGGACGACCTGGTCATAGGCGCGCTGCAGGAAAGTCGAATAGATCGCACAGAAGGGGCGCATGCCCTCGCTGGCAAGACCTGCCGCAAAGGTGACCGCGTGCTGCTCGGCGATGCCGACGTCAAAGATGCGGGTGGGGTGGATTTCGGCGAACTTGTCGAGCCCGGTGCCCGAGGGCATGGCAGCGGTGACCGCCACGATGCGCGGGTCCTCGGCGGCCTCCTGGATCAGCGCTTCAGCAAATACCGAAGTGTAGGAGGGGGCGTTGGAGGGCGCCTTGGCCTGGGCGCCGGTGATGACGTTGAACTTGGACACGCCGTGATATTTGTCGGCGGCGTCTTCGGCGGGGGCATAGCCCTTGCCTTTCTTGGTGACCACATGAACCAGGATCGGCCCTTCGGCGGCATCGCGCACATTGTCGAGTACCGGCAGCAGGTGATCGAGGTTGTGACCATCGATCGGACCGACATAGTAAAAGCCCAGCTCCTCGAACAGCGTGCCGCCCGTGAGCATGCCGCGCGCGAATTCCTCGGTGCGGCGAGCCGGCTCGTGCAGAAACGAGGGTAGCTTCTTGGCAATGGTCTTGGCCGCTTCACGAGCGCCGCGATAAAGCGGGCCGGAAACGAGGCGGGCGAGATAGGCGCTCATGGCGCCGGTGGGCGGCGCGATCGACATGTCGTTGTCGTTGAGCACAACGATAAGCCGGGCATCCATGGCGCCGGCATTGTTCATCGCCTCATAGGCCATGCCCGCGGACATGGAGCCATCGCCGATCACGGCAACGACGTTGCGCTTCTGCTGCTGCAGGGTGCCGGCCACCGCCATGCCAAGGCCCGCCGAAATGGAGGTCGAGGAATGGCCGGCGCCGAATGGGTCATAGGGGCTTTCGGCGCGGCGGGTGAAGCCGGACAAGCCGTTGCGCTGGCGCAGGGTCCGGATACGGTCGCGCCGACCGGTGATCACCTTATGGGGGTAGGCCTGGTGCCCCACATCCCAGATCAGCCGGTCATGGGGGGTGTCGAACACGGCGTGAAGGGCGACGGTCAGCTCGATCACCCCAAGGGCGGAGCCCAGATGGCCCCCCGTCACCGACACTGCGTCGATGACCTCGGCGCGCAGTTCATCGGCAAACTGACGCAAATGCTCCCGGGGCAAAGCGCGCAGTTCGGCAGGGGTTTGAACGGTGTCAAGCAGGGGCGTCGATGGCTTATCGGCCAATGCTGGCTTTCCTTTGCCGAACTTGAAGATGGTTCAAGGTTCTAGGGTGCGCCGATTGGCTTGGCAACAGTTCGCCACCGGCTTCGCGGCCTCTCCCCTTGTGGCGGAGAGGCCGGGTGGCGCGCCTAGTCGGCGGCGGTGAAGCGCGTGTGGGTCAGGGCAAGTGGCGTGCCGCCGGGGGACAATGCGGCAGCGGGAGCCAAGGCGGTCGCGGTGTCGACCTTGTGCTCCTGCGCTTCGATCAAGGCGAAGTGATCGGACGACAGGGCCGCGGGCGTCACCAGCATGGCAGCGGCGTGCTCCAGATCGGGGGCGATCAACTCGGCAGCCGCCGCGGGGGCAGGGGTCGCGTCCCTGGCGATCATGGCGGCAAGAGCCTTGGCGACCGGCTCGCTTTGTCCGGTTTGAACCGAATCAAAGGTGGACGCGAACAGCCCGGCGGTGGGATCGCGCTGGGCCTCGCCGCCAAGCGATGCGGTGTGTACGCCCGCAGCACCAAGGGGCGGCAGGTTGGGGACCGGTGCCGCCGGGATGGGGGTGACTTCGGCGGCGACTTCTTGTTCGATCAACTGGCGCAAGGCCTGCTGCGCGGTGCCATTCTGGCCCAAGGGAGGCAGATAGGCCGTGACCATCTCGGGCTCGGCCTGGTCAGTCATATGGGTGCGCGGCTGGGGATAAGGCTGGCTAAGCGCCGCGAGCGCCACCACGGCAGTTTCCCCATTGCCCGAGGGCAAGGTGGAAGCGGTGGCCATGAGGAGAGCGGGCGACTTGGTGGCCGGGATCGGCGCGCTGGAGGCGGTGAGCACTTCGGCGGGGGCGAGCGGGGCGCTGCCTTGCGTAGAGAAGGGCAGGGGCGGGGCCTGCTCGGCCACGGCCACGGCGCTGGCGGCGGCCGGAGCGCCAAGGCTGGCCGGACGCATCATGGGAATGGGCGGGGAGACAGTCGCCGCCTGGCTGGGCTGGGACACAGGGGTGACCGATGCCAGCTGGGCAGGCTGGGACGCAGGGCCGGCGGAAGCCATCTGGGTCGGTGCAGGGGCTTGCTGTTCCTTGCCCTTGTTGCCGCCAAAGATCATGTCGATGAGGGAGTTGCCGGCGCCCGCTACCTGGGTGCCAGACCCGCCATTGCCGCAAGGCACGGTCCGGCAGCGTTGCCATTCGGCCTGGGCCAGGCGATAGCCTTCCTGGGACAAGGGCTTGCCGTCCGTCGGCAGGTGCATGGTCCGGCCATCAGGGAAAACTTCCTTGAGCTGGGCGCGGGTCATGCGCGGCCAGGCGCGTACCGAGCCGGTATCAAGGTGCACAAAGGGGCTGCCTGACGTGGGATAAAAGCCCACGCCACCGACCTGCTTGCGCATGGCGGCGGCGCGCAGCCTGGACAAGGAAACGCCGGGGATAAAGAAATCCATGGCGTGGCCCTTGGTGTGCTGGGAATTTTCGGCGACGCCTGAAGAAGTTTCGCGCAGCATCTTGTTGGTGGCGGGCGAGCGGTAAGCGGAAACGATGTTGATGGGCTGGGTGGCGCCCACTTCCTGGTACACTTCCCAGACAAGATCAAACAGGCGCGGGTCCATCTTGGCGGGCTCGTTGCGGCGCCAATCGCGCAGGAACCGGTTGAGATCATTGAGCCCGGACTGCACATATTGCCCGTTGCGCTTGAAGACGATGCGCGCCGTTTCCTTGGTGTGGGTGTAGTAGAGATAAAGGCTGCGCTCGGTGGCGGCACTGGCGGGAACAACCGCTTGCCCGATCATAAGCGAGAAACTCAGCAACGCCGCTGCAAGCAGACGAACGCTACGAAGGCCTAGATTATCCGATTTTACCGCCACACTAAACACTGCCCGGTTGAAGCTATTTGCATTCGGATGGTAGCGGCCAACCCACTAGAGTTTTATTAACGCTAACAACGGCGCAACAGATTGGCCTCTACTCACGACAATGTTTACGGACAAATCCGGGCCGAACCAAGGCGGAATTGTTGACGAGGGGTTAAGGCCGGTCGCGCTGGGGGAGCAAAAAGGAGCCGCAGGCCTGGGGCCGAACGTGAAAAAGGTGTCCTGCAGGCAAACAGCAGAACACCCCAGATCCTTGGATCAACTGCCCGATCAGGGGCCTGGAACGGCCACCGCTTCTGCGACAATTGGCTCGGGAGCCGCAGCTGAGGACAGGCCCAGCGCCTGGATCAGCTTGGCGTCGTGGCCGTAAACATCGGCGAACGAGCGCAATGAGCCATCGGCGCCGGGGCGCAGGGTGAAGTAAACCAGATGCACGGGGATCTGATGATCCGGGTTCACCCAGCGCTCGGAGGAGCCAAACATGGCTTCCAGCGAAGCGCGGCTGATCTTGGTTTCATTGGCCATCAGGGCGTCGGCAAATTCCATCGGGTTCTGCACCCGGATGCAGCCATGGCTCAGGGCGCGCTGCGAGCGGCTGAACAGGGCCTTGGAGGGGGTGTCGTGCAGGTAAACGTCGTGCTTGTTGGGAAACAGGAACTTGATCTGACCCAGGGCGTTTCCCGGACCGGGGCGCTGGCGCACCTTGAAGGGGAAGCTGTCGCCAACCGCGGACCAATTGACCTGCCAGGGGCTGACCACGTCGCCATTGTAGATCAGGTCCATGTTCTGGCTGTCGATGTAGCCAGGGTTCTGCCAGGTCTTGGGCGCGATCTCGCCTTTGACAATGGAGGCGGGCACGTTCCAGTACGGGTTCACGACGATGTGGCGGATGCTGTCCGAAAAGATCGGCGTCTGGTTCTTGACCGCACCGACCACAACGCGGGTCGTGTAGGTTTCTGCGCCGTTCCGATTGATGGACAGGCGGAACTCGGGAATGTTGACGAAGACATTGAAGGCGCCCAGGTCGCGTGGCATCCAGCGCCAGCGTTCCATGTTGGCGATGATGTCCTCGCGGCGCGCGGGAGCGCCGCCGTTCAGCGCAGCGACGGTTGCCGGACCGGCGACGCCATCGGGTTCAAGACCCAGGCCCTGCTGGAAATCCTTGACGGCCTGAACCACGCCTTCATCATAAACCAGGGAGGCATCGGCCACGAGGCCGAGCCGCTCACGGATCTGGGGCAGACGTTCGTCGCTCATGCCGGCCTTGAGCAGGGCTCCGGGCGGAATGGGCGTGGGGCGATCGACCGCACTGCCGTTGAAATTGGCCAATGCGGCCTTGAGGGCCAGGAATTCGGGATGGGTGGGCTCGAGCTTGGCGAGCACCTTGGCCGGGTCCTTGCTGCCGGCCAGTTCCACCAGCAGCGCCGCGGCATCAAGCGTCTTGGGCTCGATATCGAGATTGGGATCAATCGAGCGGGGAGCAACCCGGCCGGTATAGATGTGGCTGGCATAGCGCAGGGTTGCCGCCGAGAAAGCGGTTTCAAGCGCGGCCATGGCAACTGGGTCGCTGCCGGTCGCGGGGATCTGCAGATCAGGGGTGAGGTAATCGGCGGGGTTCAGCCCCTCGCTCTCGGCCTTGGCGAAGAGATCGAGGATCTGCTGCGCGGCCGGCGAGAACTGCACCTGCCCATCGGCTGTTTCGCTCAGCCAGATCGGCTCGAAATGCCGTTCGCCGTACAGGAAATAGAGCTTTTGCGCCTCGGCATAGGCGGCGCTGCCCGCACCGGTGCCCGAATAAGCGGCTGAGAGGCTCGCCTTGATGGTGCGCGCCAGCACGCTTTGGGCCGGGGCGATGACGATCCGGGTTGGCGTGATACTCGCAACATCCTGCGCCATGATGGGGAAAGGGGCATTGGCAGCAGCAAACGCGGCGAGAAAACAGACCAGAATCTTGTTCATTTGGGCTCCGTATACGAGGCGTTACGCAGCCCTGCCGTGCCTCATTCCAAGGTCCCGCGGGCCGCCTCATACGCCCAAACCATAAGCATCAAATGTTAACAGGAACAATCACTCGCAATGTTGTGAGTGCCGGCTGTGGCCGCTGTGCAACGCTGCTGATTACCTTGGGAGCGACCAGCAGCCGGGGCGGGTGCTGCGCCGGCGTGCCGAGATGGCCAGGCGTTAAGCGGCGTCGTTAATCAATTGATCCGCCAGGCCGTATTCATGCAGCTTGCGGTAAAGCGTCGAGCGGCCGATCTTGAGGGCCCGGGCGACGCGCGACATGCGCCCGCCATGGTGCTCGATGGCAAAAACGATCAAGGCGCGCTCGATCTCGGCGAGTGCGGCGACATTGCCGGATTGATCGAGGAAGCGGTCTTCGGCGGGGGTAGTTTCGGGCAATTCGCGCTGGCGCGGCGGGGCGTTGTCGATATGCACCGGCGCGGTGGGTAGCGGCAGGGCCGCCAGCGACAGGATCGCGGCGTTGCGGCCCTGCGTGTGGGCCAGGATCTGGGGGAAATCGGCCGGCTCGAGAAAGGCGTCCTCGCACAGCACCGTGGCGCGGAACACGGCGTTTTCGAGCTGGCGGATATTGCCAGGCCAGGGATAGCTGGAGAGCAGTTCCAGGGCCGGGGGGGAAATGCCCAGAATGCGCTTGCCGGCCTCGGCGGCAAAGCGCGCGAGGAAGTGATTGACCAAGGGCAGGATGTCCTCGGTGCGCTGGCGCAGCGGGGGAACATAGATGGGCAGAACATTGAGCCGGTAATAAAGATCCTCGCGGAACTCCCCGGATTTGGCGAGGTTCAGCAGCCGGCGATTGGTTGCCGAGATCACCCGGACATTGACGCGCTCGGGACGGGTGGCGCCCACGGGCACGATCTCTCCATCCGCCAGGAGCCGCAGGAGCCGCTCCTGGGTGGCGGGGGGGAGTTCGCCCACTTCATCGATGAAGATCGTGCCGGTATGGGCTTCGGCGATCTTGCCGGGCGTATCAACCAGGGCACCGGGAAAAGCACCCTTCTTGAAGCCAAAGAGCATGGCGTCGAGCTGGGCGGGAGCGATCGTGCCGCAATTGACGCTGATGAAGGGGCGACCGGCGCGATCGCCGCTGCCCCCGATGATCCGCGCGATGAGTTCCTTGCCGACGCCGGTTTCGCCTTCGATCAGCACGGGAATGGGATTGCGGGCCGCCTTGGCGCAAAGGGACAGCACGCGCGCCATGGGCGGGGCACGCCCCACCAGGTCGGCGGCGGTGAAGGTGCCGGCACGGCGGCTTTGTTCGGCCCGGATGGCCGCTTCCAGGGCGCCAAGCTTCATGGCGTTGCGCAGCGAGATCACCAGCCGCTCAGGGGAAACAGGCTTGACGAAATAATCCACCGCGCCGTGGCGCATGGCGCTGACGATGGTTTCCAGCGCGGGATTGGCGGTTTGCACGATCACCGGCGTGGCCAGGCCTTCGCGGCGCATGGCTTCCATCACCGCCATGCCATCCAGATCAGGCATCACCAGATCCAGGATCAGGGCGCCGATATTGGGGTCTTCGCGCAGGATCTGCAGGGCTTGTTCGCCGCCGGTGGCAGTCAGTGGCTTGAAACCGGCGCGGTTGGCCACCTCAGCGGTCAGCCGCAGCTGCACCGGGTCATCGTCGACCACCAGAACACGCGTCATGCAATCTCCAGTCTTTTTCTGTCCGCCGCTCGAATCGCGGTGTGTCGTTTTGGGAGGAGCATGGGGGCCGCACCTTAAGACACCATTAATCATGGTGGCAGGGCGCCACATTTTGCCCGAGGGGGAAGGGGACAGCGTTGCTCTTTTCTTCACCGGGCCGGCTGGCTATGGTCCCGCGCAACCGAACCGCCCCTGGAGAGCCGCCATGACCGAACAATTCGCGATGCAAAAGGGCCACAACGCGCTTGGCGCGCTGCCGGTATGGGACCTTGCCGATCTTTATCCCGGCCGCGACAGCAGCCAGTTTGCCGCGGACCTGCAGCGGGCCAAGGACGATGCCGCGCGCTTCGAGAGCGAGTTCAAAGGCAAACTTGCCGAGCTGACACGAACCGGCAAGCTCCTTGAGGTGATCAAGCGCAGCGAAGCGCTAGCCGACCTCACCGGCAAGCTCGGCTCGTTCGCCTTCTTGCAATATGCGCAGCGCTCGACCGATCCGGATCGTGCCAAGTTCATGGGCGACACCAATGAAGCCCTCACCAATCTGTCGACGCGGGTACTGTTTTTCGAGCTTGAGCTCAACCGCATCGAAGACGCAGATCTGGACGCCGCGTTTGCGGCCGATCCGGAACTGGCCCGCTATCGCACCTGGTTCGCCGAGTTGCGCAAGGCCAAGCCCTATCAACTCGAAGACAAGCTCGAGGAGCTGTTCCACGACAAATCGGTGACGGCATTTTCGGCCTGGAACCGGCTGTTCGACGAGACCATGGCGAGCTTGCAGTTCGAGGTCGATGGGGAAACGCTCAACCTTGAAGCGACACTGCATCTGCTCTCGGAACGCGACGAGAAGCGGCGCGAGAGCGCCTTTCATGCCCTGGCCAAGACGCTCAAGGCCAATGGGCGCTTGTTCACGCACATCACCAATGTGCTGGCCAAAGACAAGGAAATCGCCGACCGCTGGCGTGGCTACGAGGACATAGCCGACAGCCGGCACATGGCCAATTCGGTGGAGCGCGAAGTGGTGGACGCGCTGCAGGCCGCCGTGCAGGCGGCTTACCCCAAGCTGTCGCATCGCTATTACAAGATGAAGGCCCGCTGGTTCGGCAAAGACAAGCTGAATGCCTGGGACCGCAACGCGCCGCTGCCGACCAGCGACGAGCGGACCTTTGATTGGGAAACGGCGAAATCCACGGTGCTGGAAGCCTATGGCAGATTCTCGCCGGCCCTGGCGGAAGTGGCCGCGCCATTTTTCGACAGCGGCTGGATCGATGCGCCAAGCGTTGATGGCAAGCTGTCGGGGGCTTTTGCGCATCCCACCGTGCCGAGCGCCCATCCCTATCTGATGCTCAACTATATGGGGCGCTCGCGCGACGTGATGACGCTGGCCCACGAATTGGGGCATGGCGTGCATCAGCGGCTGGCCGCCGCCCAGGGGCCGATCCTGAGCAATACGCCACTGACCCTGGCCGAAACCGCCAGCGTTTTTGGCGAGATGCTGACCTTCCGCTCCCTTTTGGAAAAGGCTACCGACCCCAAGCAGCGCTTTGCGCTGCTCGCCTCCAAGGTGGAGGACATGCTCAACACGGTGGTGCGGCAAATCGCCTTTTACACCTTCGAGCGCCGGGTGCACACGGCGCGTCGGCAGGGGGAGCTGCGAGCCGAGGAAATCAACGCCATCTGGATGCAGGTGCAGGCGGAGTCCCTGGGAGACGCCATCATCCCCAACGAGGGCTACGACATCTTCTGGACCTATATCCCGCACTTCATTCATTCCCCCTTCTATGTCTACGCCTATGCGTTCGGCGACTGCCTTGTGAACTCGCTTTATGCACAGTATGAGAAGGCCGAAGAGGGCTTCGCGGAGCGTTATTTCGAGTTGCTGAAGGCGGGCGGATCCAAGCACCATTCGGAACTGCTGGCGCCGTTCGGCCTTGATGCCAAAGACCCGCAATTCTGGTCATTGGGGCTCGGCATGATCGAGCGACTGATTGACGAGCTGGAAGCGAGCAGCCCCTGAACGCCCGCCGGGCACGAGAACAGACGAAGTATCGAGGACGACATGGCCGCAAAAAACACTGAAGCCCACGCCCACCTGCATCCGCCGCTGCAGCAGGAATCAGCGATGGACTACGCCCAGCACGAGGCGACCTATGCCCGCTTTGTGAGCCTGGTGAAGTGGACGGTGATCGTCATGGCCGTGACGATGGTGGCGCTTTACTTCCTCGTCAAACCCTGAGGGTTTCTCGCCGCTCAGTAGTGCGGCGGCGGAGGTTCGGTTCGGGGATCGGCAATGATGCTCCCGGCCCGGACCTGCTCCTCCAGGGTCGTCAGGCGACGCGCCAGGCTGTCGATCAGCCGCCATTGCTCGGTGATGGTATTGTTGAGCTCCTCGACCGTCTGATCCTGGAAGGCGATGCGGGTTTCAAGGGCATTCAGCCGATCCGAGACATCGCGTTCAGTGGTCACGGTTTGCTCCTTTCAGGGTGCAGCGGCAAGCGGCGGACAGCCAAATTAACCATCCGTTCACGAGGGCGTGTTGACGTAAACGGAACCTGTGAGGGCCGGCGGCCATTGGTTTGCAAGAATTTAGCAACCAATGAGAGCCGAAATGGCGACCATCGCGGCAGTTACCCACAACTTTCCTTCGTTCCTGAGTGCCGACCGGCATGACGGGATCGGCGCCGGGCTGAGCGCGGCGCTGCCGCTGGGGGGGCTGGTCGCCGCTTACGGTGCCGCCGAGGCCTTTGGAATTCAGCCGGTGTTGCATGCGCCGCTGGGCCTGCCGGAATGGACGGGCGCGCTGGCTTTGGCCATCAGCCTGCCCCTGTGGGGGGCTGCCCGCTGGATCGTCGCTGAACATGGCGATGAAGGCCGCGCTGCTGGCTGGTGGATCGTCGCGCTGATGATCGGCGCCATCCTTGCCCCATTCCTGCTGACGATCGCGGATCCGTTCATGAGCACGGTGGTTTCGATGCTGCTGATGCTGATCGGGCTTGCAGCCGCGGGACGGGCGGCCAATGTGTCGGGCCGTGCAGCGCTGCTGGTGCTGCCCGGTGTGGCCTGGCTGGGCCTGGGCGCGGTACTTGGGTTTGGCGTCGTGGCTGGTGGCTGGTCTCCGCCGTTCGCCGTGACCCAGGGCGCCGAAGCGTAATTGATCGCACCGGGATTGTGGCGCGCAGTGTTTCGCGCAACATGAAGGCAAACAACGGGCCTTTCCGGCTCAGGAATTTGCCATGACAAATATACTCAAGATCGATGTGTTCACCGACGTGGTTTGCCCCTGGTGCCTCGTCGGTTCGGTGCGGCTGGATCAAGCAGTTGCTGAATTGCCCGACGACATCGACGTCGTGATCGAAAACCATCCGTTTTATCTCGATGCCAGTACCCCCGCCGAAGGGGTGGATGTCGGCGAGATGCTGCGCCAGCGCTATGGGCGCGATCCCGCGGAGATGTGGGCGCGGGTGGAAGGGGAAGCCCGAAAGGCCGGGATCGAGCTCGATCTTTCCAGGCAGCCCCGCATGTTTCCGACAGCCAAGGCACATACAATCACCCGGCTGAGCAAGCCGCTGGGCATACAGCATGAACTGGCCAACGCCATTGCCGAAGCCTATTTTCTCGAGCACCGGCAGATCAACGACGACAATGTTCTGGCCGACATCGCCGCCGAATTCGGCTTTGACCGAGGCGATGCGCTGGACGCCATGAACGACGAGAACGAGCTGGCGATTACCCAGCAGCTGGCCGAGCAGGCTTCCCAGCAGGGGATCACCGGGGTGCCGTTCTTTGTGTTCGGCGAGAAGTATGCGCTATCGGGAGCGCAGCCGGTCGAGGTGTTCCAGCAGGCGCTGGCCAAGACCATTTCGGAGTTCTAGATGCGCATTTTCTGGAGGTTGGCCGGGGCTTTAGCCCTGCTGGTCGTGTTCGCCTATGCAGGGGTGGTGGCCTATATGTATTTCAACCAGCGGGCGCTGCAGTATTTTCCGGATGGCGAGATGACCTCGCTGGCGCAGGCGGGGCTTGCCGGCGCGCAGGCGGTGTCGATCCCATCCGAAGATGGGGTGATCAATGGCTGGTTCCAGGCGCCGGTTGCCGGCAAGCCATTGATTGTCTACTACAAAGGCAATAGCGGCAGCTTTTCGTCCGAGCATGAGCGGTTCACGCAATGGACCTCGGAGGGGTATGGCTTTCTGGCTTTCGATTATCGGGGTTTTCCGGCTTCGCCGGGCACGATCAGCCAGGACGGCATTCTGGCCGACGCGCTGGCGGCGTTCGATTGGGCGGCCGGCAAGGGCTATCCCATTGTAATCTGGGGCAGATCCCTGGGTTCGGGGCCATCGACCTACGTTGCCAGCCAGAGGGAGGCGGATGGGTTGTTGCTGGAGACGCCGTTTTTGTCGGCGGTGACGGTGGCCGAGGAGCGGTATCCGGTGCTGCCGTCGCGCTGGGTGATGCAGGACCAGTTTCCGGTCAATGAGTGGATCGTTGACGTGGCCGAGCCGGTGCTGGTGGCGCATGGGACGGCGGACACCACCATAGATGTGAGCAATGGCGAGCGGTTATACCAGCTTGTTCCGAACAAGGATGAGCTGTGGATCGAGCCCGGCGGCACCCATGTGGACCTGTGGGAGCGGGGCATCTGGGCCAATCATGCCCGGCCGTTCTTTGAACGGGCCGAGGCAGTGGCGGGGCGCTGAGCCCTTAAATGCATAACGCCGCCCCAAAAAGGGCGGCGTTATGAACGCATTCTGAACGAAAACTGAACGGCTTAGGTGCGCGGCAGGGTGCTGGCGCTCGGACGAGCGGGCTGGCCGGGACGTGCCGTCGGGGTCGGAGCGGGCAGGCCGCCTTCACGCTGGGCGCGCTTGCGAGCGAGCTTGCGGGCGCGGCGCACGGCCTCGGCCTTCTGACGGGCCTTCTTTTCGGAGGGCTTCTCGTAGTAGTTGCGCAGCTTCATCTCACGGAAGACGCCTTCGCGCTGCAGCTTCTTCTTGAGCGCGCGCAGCGCCTGATCAACGTTGTTATCGCGAACGACTACTTGCAAAGGTCAACCGCCCCTTAAAGCCTGGTGAATGTGTTTGGATGAAAGCGCCGCAGCCAAAAATAACCACGTCGCCGACCAGCAGGGCCGGTCACCGTTGGGTGCTCTATAGCCCAGCCTTGCGGGCTTGTCCACCATAGCGGACCGAAAAAGCGGGGGTTGGGCTAGTCACGTGGCAAGAGCCGGTTGAGGTGGCCCATCTTGCGCCCGGCCCGGATCTGAGATTTGCCGTAAAGATGGGGTTGGGTCGAGCCGTCGAGCCCGGCGGGAACACGGGTGACCTCGTCTCCCACCAGGTTTTCCATCACCACATCGGCGAGTCGCGCGGGATCACCCAGCGGCCAGCCCAGGATGGCGCGGATATGCTGCTCGAACTGGTCGGTGAGGCACGCCGCCTCGGTCCAGTGGCCAGAATTGTGCACGCGCGGGGCAATCTCGTTGACGAGCAGGGTCGGACGGCTGTCGCCGGGGACAACGAAGAACTCGACTCCCAGAACGCCGACATAATCAAGGGCGACGACGATGGCCTTGGCGATCATGCCGGCATGCTTGGCCAAAGCGGGCGGGATGGCGGCCGGCACGGTGCTGGTCGCCAGAATGTGATTCAGGTGCACGTTTTCGGCAGGGTCATAGCTGCGCACTTCGCCCGAAAGGCTGCGGGCGACCACCACCGAGATTTCCTGGGAAAAGGGGATGAAGGCTTCGAGCACCAGGGGCCTGGGTGCCAGTTCGGCAAAGGCGGTGGCGGCGTCGGCGGGGTCGCGCAGCACGCGCTGGCCCTTGCCATCATAGCCAAGGCGGGTGGTCTTGAGCACGGCGGGCAAGCCCAGTTCGGCGATGGCGGCGTGCAGTTGCTCGATTGATGCCACGGGGCGATATGGGGCGACGGGGATGTTCTTGGAAGCCAGGAACGCCTTTTCGGCAAGACGGTCCTGCGTGACGGCAAGGGCCTGGGCCCCGGGGCGCAGCGGCTTGCGTTGTGCAAGGAACTGGGCGGTGGCCGCCGGGACGTTCTCGAATTCGTAGGTAATCACATCGACCGCGGCGGCAAAGGCGGCAAGGGCGGCCTCGTCATCATAGGCCGCCACGGTTTTGCGGGGGGTGACCTCGAATGCGGGGCTGTCGGCATCGGGGCAGAAGATGTGGGTGCGCATGCCCAGGCGGCTGGCGGCGAGAGACAGCATGCGGCCGAGCTGGCCGCCTCCCAGGATGCCGATAATGGTCCCGGGCGGCAGGGGAGGGAGATCGGGCATAGGCCTACTCGGTATCGGTTGGGAACAGCGGGACGGAAGCGGTCTGGTTGCGGCGGTAGCCATCGAGCCGCTCGGCAAGCTCCTCGTCATGTAGCGCCAGAACGGCAGCCGCCAGCAGCGCGGCATTAATGGCGCCGGGCTCGCCAATGGCAAGGGTGCCGACGGGGATGCCGCCGGGCATCTGGACGATGGACAGGAGGCTATCCTGGCCGGACAGGGCCTTGGAGCGCACGGGGACCCCAAATACAGGCAAGGGGGTCATGGCGGCAATCATGCCGGGCAAATGCGCGGCCCCGCCGGCGCCGGCGATCACGATCTGGAAGCCTTCGGCGCGGGCGTTGGTGGCGAATTCCACCAGGCGCTCGGGCGTACGGTGCGCCGAAACAATGCGCGCCTCATATTCCACGCCCAGGGTCTCGAGAGTTTCGGCGGCCAGGCGCATGGTTGGCCAATCGGACTGGCTGCCCATGACAATTGCGACGGCTGGCTTGGTGAGCATGGCCTCGGTCCCCCCGCGGGCTGCACAAAGCGCGCTCGTAGCCTAATTGTCGCCACAACTCAAGCCGGCGACAGGCTCAGGCGATGATGTCGGGCAGGAGAATGTTCTCGAGCTGCACGATGCGATCCTTGAGGGCGAGCTTGCGCTTCTTGAGCCGCTGGATGAGCATCCGATCCGCGACCTTGGAGTCGGTCAAGGTGCGGATGGCAGCGTCCAGATCGGCGTGTTCCTGGCGTTTGGTGGCCAGTTCGAGGCCGAACCCGGCTTCCTGTTCCTTGGTGAGCGGCAGCATCGACCGGCGTGTCCCCTCAACGCGCGCAACATCACCTTGGTTAACCGATAGCCGGCGGTTTTGCACCTGGATTTCCACACCCGGGCCAATGTCATCGACAAGTCACAATTTATCTGGAACCTTGGTCTTGTCCAAAGAGGCGCGCAAGGAGTTGTTATGACGACTGAAGGCCACATCGCGGCGTTGGAACGCCGTCATCAGGAGTTGGATCGCCAGATCGAAGCCGAACAGCAAAATACGCGGTTCGACCATCTGACGGTCAGCGCATTGAAGCGCAAGAAGCTCGAAGTGAAGGACGAACTCACCAGATTCAGTAGCGGCATGCAGTAGGCACTGTGGCCCCATTGCATTGGGACCGGAAGGTCACAGCGCCAGCTGTGGCCTTTTTTGTTGCCCTTCAAAGGCCAAGAAACACCCCGCGCACCCCATCCCAGATCAGCTTGAGGGCCAACAGGAACACCAGCCAATAGGCGATGCGGTAGAACAGGGCCATGGAGATGCGCCGCACCATGGCGATGCCGATCAGCACCCCGGCAATGCCGACCGGGACAAGGGCGGCCGAAAGGCTGAGATTGTGCAGGTTGAGCTGGCCCAGAAAGAAATAGGGGATCAGCTTGGCCGTGTTGGTCAGCGCGAAAAAGATGGCGCTGGTGCCAACATAGATCGCCGGTGGCAGGCGCTGGGGCAGGACGTAGATCTGATAAGGGGGGCCACCCGTATGGGAAACAAAGCTGGTGAAGCCGGAAAAGCCACCCCAGAACAGGCCTGAGGGAGTGGATGGCGGCAGCCCTTCCAGCTTCTTGCGCAGCGGCAGGAGGGCATCGAGCACGAACAAAAGCGTGATGATGCCGACAAACAGCAACACCATGGAATCGGACACCACCGACCACAACAGCCAGCCGAGAAGCGTTCCCGCCACCGCGCCGGGCAGCATGACCTTGAGGATCTGCCAACTGAACTGCCGCCGATAGGCAAAAACGGCGATGGCATCCATGGCTAGCATCACCGGCAGCATCATGCCAGCGGCATCACGCGCCGGCATGACCAGGGTCAGCAGCGGCACGCCGACCACCCCAAGGCCCGCCAGCAGACCGGCCTTGGACAGGCCGACGATCAGCACCGCCAGCACGGTGACCGCAACGAAGTAGGGGTCGACCATGCGGGGGTGCTTGCTTGTTGGTTGGGAAGGCTAGTTGTCGGAGTCGCTCTTGACCGATTTCAGCTTGGCAAACACCGAGTCGGCGTCGAAACCATCATGCTGCTCGGAGGAGCGGCGGTTGCTTTCCTCGTCGTTGTAGCCTTCGGCATCGGCATGGGCGCGCGCACCGGAGCGGGCGAGCGCTTCTTCGGCGGTCATCAGCATGGTGCCTTCCTCGGCCGCGTCGGGGCCCACAGTGCCCTTGGAGGCGCGGCCGACTTCCAGGTCGAGGTCGATCTGGCTGCACAGGCCCAGCGTCACGGGATCCATCGGGGTCAGGTTGGCCGAATTCCAGTGCGTCGATTCACGCACCGAATCGATGGTGGACTTGGTGGTGCCAACCAGGCGCATAATTTGCGCGTCCTTGAGCTCGGGATGATTGCGCACCAGCCATTTGATGGCATTGGGGCGCTCGTTGCGGCGCGAAATGGGCGTGTAGCGCGGGCCCTTGCGCTTGGCGGCGGCGACGCGCACCTTTGGATCGGACACCTTGAGGCGATAGTTGGGATCAGCCTCGGCCTTCTCGATTTCCTCGCGGGTCAGCTGTCCGTTCTGGATCGGGTTCACACCCATGATGCCGCCAGCGACGTCACCATCGGCAATGCCTTGCACTTCGAGCGGATGAAGCGTGCAGAACGCCGCGATCTGCTCGAACGACAACGCCGTGTTGTCGACGAGCCAGACAGCGGTTGCCTTGGGCATCAACAAGGGTTGGGTCATCGTCAAATCACTCCTCGTGGCGCGGCCGGTATTCCTCCGAGCCGCTCCGCCTCTTTGCTTCATGCTGAGGGGAACACCGCCAATATATGGCGTTGAGGCCTGATCCGCAATGCTTATATGGCCTGTTCCCCCGCGCCAAAGGGGGTGAGGAGCACGATCTTGCCCGCATGGGCGCGCTGTTCCATGGCCTGATGGGCCGCGGCAGCCTCGGCCAGGGGGAAGGTCGTGAGGGTGGGGCGAACAAAGCCGGGCTGGTTCAGGGCGGGCAGCAAATCGGCCTGGATACGGGCCGCGATGGCAGCCTTGGTGGCCGAAGTCTGAGGGCGCAGAGTGGAGCCCGAGAGCGTCAGTTGCCTGGCCATCAGGGTGCCCAGCGAGATCTTGGCCGAACTGCCCGCAAGGGTCGCGATCTGGACGATATGGGCGCCACGGGCGCAAGCGGCGATGCTGACGGCGGCCATGGCGCCGCCCAGCAGATCCACCACCCGATCCACACCCCGCCCGTCGGTGAGCGCCAGCGCGCGCTCGGCGATGTCGTCGCGCATGCGATCAATGGTGGCAAATGCGCCCAGGCTGGTGGCGTAGGCGGCTTTTTCCGGGGAGGACACGACGCCGATGGGGCGGGCGCCCAGAATGGCAGAGATGGCCACGGCCGCCCCGCCAATGCCGCCGGCCGCGCCGTGCACCAGGACGGTCATGCCGGGCTCCAGCCCGGAGCGCAGCACCAGGGTTTGGGTGACGGTGAACCAGGTTTCAGGAAGGGCTGCGGCCTGAGGCAGGCTCCAGCTCCGGGGGACGGGCAGCACCTGCCCGGCGGGAACCGCGACATATTCGGCATAGCCGCCCCCATTGGTGAGCGCCATGACCCGATCACCCACCCGCCAGGACTGAACGGCCGAGCCCAGTGCCACGATCTCACCGGCGACTTCGAGCCCCAGGAGCGGGGAAGCACCGGGTGGGGGATCGTAAACGCCGCGGCGCTGGGCCAGATCGGGGCCATTCACTCCGGCGGCGGCAACGCGGATCAGCACGTCCTCGTTACCAAGCTCGGGAACGGGCAATTGCGCGGGCGCCAGGGTTTCGGGGCCACCCGGCGCGGAGATGGTGATGGCGGTCATGGAAGCGGGAACGGTCATTGGGCCATGCTGGCGCATGCGGCCTTGCCCGGCAAGGGGCAGCGGTTAAGCTGATGGTTCGGAGCGGGAAAGGACAGCAAGAATGGATGATGAGGTAATCGGCAAGGCCCGGGGGCATGAAATCGGCAGCGTGCTGGATGCGCTATCGGTAACGGAGCTGGAAGCGCGCATCGTGTTGCTGGAAGCCGAGATCGAGCGGCTGCGCGCGGCAATCGGGGCGCGGGGGCAAACGCGCAAGGCGGCGGAAGCCCTGTTCAAGCTCTAGAAGCGGTAAGGTTAAGAAAAAAGGCGTTGTTAATCGCAGGTTAACCCACGGGGGATAAGTTGAGGGGGTTCAGATGTTCTGGATGCAGAGATTTCTCCTCTGTTTGACGCCTCCCTGTTAACTTCGAGAGCCGCCCGGTTGCGGCTCTTTTTCTTTTGCAGCCACCATTTAGCCCATTAAGGCTGTTTCATGCTCCGGGTGCGGCGTGAGTGACGGGACCAGTATTTGGTTCTAACATGCCGACATCGCAATGCGAGGAGGCGACATGGCTGAAGCAAGCGACACCGGACAGGCGATTGCCATTGGCCCGCGCATCGTGGCTGCGGGCGGCTTTGACGTGCTGTATCGCGAAGGCATGGCGCTGATCGAGGACGTGGCGGGGTATCTCGATGGCGAAGGGCGCGCCGACAGCCGCATCCTGCCGCGCGAAGCGTCATTCCTTTATGCCACCGAATCCATGCGCCTGACGACGCGGCTGATGCAGCTGGCATCGTGGCTGCTGTTGCAGCGGGCGGTGAACGAGGGCGAGATCAGCAAGGAAAACGCGCGCTCGGAAAAGGAAAAGGTGAAGTTTTCGGCGACGCCGTCCGAGCGAGGTGGGCCGGGCTATGAGTACCTGCCCGATGCGCTGCGGCTTTATATCGACAGGGGCGATCGCTTGTTCGACCGGGTGATGCAGTTCGACCAGCTCGAGCGCGGGCGGATGCCGGAGCTGGATGCGGGCACCGTCAATGGCATTGCCGACCAGCTGGCGCGGCTCAAGGCGGCGTTCGGGCGGGCTTAGACCATCAGCCGCGGGGGCCCAGCAGGATCACGGCGGCGCCGAGCAGGCAGATGGCGGCGCCCAGCAGGTCCCAGCGATCAGGGGGGATGCGCTCGATGGTGGCCATGAAGATGAGCGAGGCGGCGATATAGATGCCGCCATAAACCGCGAAAACCCGCCCGGCGCTGTCGGTGCCGGCGAGGGCGAGGAGCCAGGCGAACAACGCCAGGGCCAGGAGCGCGGGCAGCCACAGCCAGAATTGCCCGTGGCGCCACGCCTGCCAGACCAGAAAGCAGCCGCCAATCTCAAACGCCGCCGCCAAAGCAAAAAGGGGCAGCTGCATAGGGCGTCTCCTTGGGGCGTCTCCCCTGGGGGGCAGCAAATGAAAAGCCCGGCGCAAGGCCGGGCAAATCATCATGCAATACGCAGGTCGGCTTAGATGCCCAGACCCTTGAAGCGCTCCTTGAAGCGCGAAACGCGGCCGCCACGGTCGAGCAGCTGGCCGGTGCCGCCGGTCCAGGCCGGGTGGGTCTTGGAGTCGATATCAAGCTGCAGCGTATCGCCTTCCTTGCCGTAGGTAGAACGGGTCTGGTAGGTGGTACCGTCGGTCATCACCACGTTGATGGTGTGGTAGTTCGGGTGGATGTCGGCCTTCATCGCGGTGCCTCAAATCAAACGGGCGCCGAGGCGCCCGGAGAGCATGGAACTGGTGTTGGCGGCTTCATAGCCAAAGCTGGAGCATTCCGCAAGGGCAGGGCCGGGGCTTTTTGGTTTGGCACAAAATCGTTGCGGGCCCCGGCCCCAGTGCCTATGTAAGGCCGCCGCGCAGCCATCCGGCGCGCTCTTGGAAGTGGCTGAAGCCGAGCGATGACAGATCAAGCCGTTCCGGTGAAGGCCAGTTCCTCCCCCAAAGCCCGTGCGCCCAAGCCAAGGCAGTTGAACCCGTTGCGGCAATTGCTGCCGTTCATGCTGCGCTATCCCATGCGGCTGGGGCTGACAGTGTTGTTCCTGCTGATCTCGGCGATCTCCTCGCTGGCCATTCCGGCAGCGCTGGGCGGGGCGATCGATGAAGGCTTTCTGGAGCAGAACCTTGAAAATGTCGGGCGCTATAGCTGGCTGATCGTGGGCATCGCCGCCATCATGGCGCTGGCGAGCGGGGCGCGGTTCTATTTCATCTCGGTGCTGGGGGAGCGCGTGCTGGCCGATCTGCGGCAAGCCTCGTTCCGACACCTCCTGAGCCTCGACGCGCGTTATTTCGACACTCATCGGGTGGGCGAGCTGACCAGCCGGCTCAATGGCGACGTGGCGACGATCCGCGGTGCCATCGGTTCGAGCTTTTCGCTGGCGCTGCGCTCGATGGTGACGATCATCGGCGCGGTTGCGATGATGCTGCTCACCAGCCCGGTGCTGACGCTGGCCGTGGTGGTGGCGGCCCCGGCGATCCTGCTGCCGGTGATCGGGTTTTCGCGCCGGCTGCGGCGCATGTCGCGTTCCACCCAGGATCGGCTGGCCGATCTTTCCGCCATGGCGACCGAAATGCTGGGCTCGACCCGTACGGTCAAGTCGTTCACCCAGGAAGGCGTGCAGGCCAAGGCCTATGATGCGCGCAGCGAGGAAAGCTTTGCGGCGGAAAAAACGCGGCTGACGGCGCGCTCGATGCTGGTTGGGATGGTGATTTTTCTTGGCACCGCGGCCATCGTGTTCCTGGTGTGGTGGGGTGCCCGTGCGGTGTTCGAGGGCAGCGTCACTGCCGGGCAGCTGGCGCAGTTCCTGGTTTACGCGCTGATGGCATCGGGCGCGCTGACCAATGTGTCGGAAGTGCTGGGCACGTTGCAGACCGTTGCCGGCGCAACCGAGCGACTGACCGAAATCTTGTCCACCCAATCGGAGATCAAGGAAAAGGCCAATCCAACCAAGCTGCCGGAGCCGGCGCTGGGCACGGTGGAATTTCGCAATGTGGCGTTTTCCTATGATCGCGATGGCGGCGAGCCGGTGCTGCACAATCTGAGTTTTTGCGTAGGGGCCGGGGAAACGGTGGCGCTGGTGGGCGCGTCGGGTTCGGGCAAATCGACGATCCTGTCGCTGCTGCAGCGCTTTTATGACGTGACCGGCGGGGCGATTCTCGTGGATGGCATCGATCTGCGCGATGTCGGCGTGTTCGCCTTGCGGCAGCGCTTTGCTTATGTGGAGCAGGAGCCCACCATCTTTGCCGGCACGATTGCCGAAAATATCCGCTTCGGCAAACCGGAAGCCAGCATGGCGGAAGTGGAAGCAGCGGCGCGCGCCGCACTGGTGCATGACTTCGTTGTCGATCTGCCGCTCGGCTATGACGCGGTGGTGGGTGAGCGCGGGGTGATGTTGTCGGGCGGGCAAAAGCAGCGGCTCGCCATTGCCCGGGCGATCCTCAAGAATGCCCCTATCCTGTTGCTGGACGAGGCGACCAGCGCGCTGGACGCGCAAAGCGAGCAACTGGTGCAGCAGGCGCTGGAATATCTGATGCGGGGGCGCACCACGCTGGTGATCGCGCACCGGCTGGCGACCATCCGCGATGCCGATACGATCCTGGTGCTGGAGCAAGGCCGGATCATCGACCAGGGCACCCATGACGAGCTGGTGGCCAAGGGCGGCCGTTATGCGGAGCTCGCCAAGCTGCAGTTCCGGGTGGATTGAGGCGGCTTATTGGAGCCACTGCCCAGCCCGCGTGCAGGGCTAGCGAGCCGGGCAAAAATGGGCAGGGGTAGATGGCATTTGATTGATCCCTTGCACGGCCTGTTTGCTGCTTACCATCTAGGTTGCACGACCAACATTGAAGACAGCGAGCGATGGCGTCACAACATGAACGCCGCGCCGCGCCGCGCCTCGACACCGATTTGCCGGTGATCATCGTGCATGGCGACGGCGTGGCTCGGCAAAATGGCGACCTGCAAAATCTGTCGCCACTGGGCGCCAGAATCGCCGTCGAGGCGGCGCAGGCCTTGCCCGAAAAGTTTTATCTGCTGATGCCCGAGCACCGCATGGAAGTGTGCAAGGTGGTTTGGCGCAAGAACCAGGAAATGGGCGTGGCGTTTCAGGTTTGAGCGCCTGGGGGTAGGGGCTGGGCGCGACACGCTATGCGTGCGCGGGCCTGCCTGGGGCGGGGGCTGAACGCGACAAGCTGCGCTTGCGCGGGCCTGCGCGGGGGCGGGGGCTGGGCGCGACAAGCTGCGCTTGCGCGGGCTTGCGCGGGGATCAGCCCTCGGTGAGCTTGAACTCAATGCGGCGATTGCGGCGGAAAGCGTCGTCGGTGTCGCCGGGATCGAGGGGGGTGAACTCGCCAAAGCCGGCGGCGACCAGGCGGTTGGGCGAGACACCGCGCGTGACCAGGTATTTGGCCACCGAAATGGCGCGGGAAGCCGAAAGCTCCCAGTTGGAGGGGAACTGCAGGTTGGAGATCGGGCGGCGGTCAGTGTGCCCGTCGATGCGCAGCACCCAATTGATGTCGGGCGGTATTTCGGTTTCGAGTTGCAGGATGGCATCGGCCAACGCGTCGAGATCGGGCGTGCCTTCGGCCTGGATATTGGCCTGGCCGGGATCAAACAGCACTTCGGACTGGAACACGAAGCGGTCCCCGACCACGCGCACATCGGCCCTGCCCTCGAGAATTTCGCGCAAGCGGCCAAAGAAATCGGACCGGTAGCGGCTGAGGTCCTGCACCCGTTGGGCGAGGGCCAGATTGAGGCGGCGGCCAAGATCGGAGATCTGGGTGCGCGACTCGGTATCGCGGGTTTCGGAAGCATCCAGCGCGGTTTGCAACGCGCCGATCTGCGTGCGCAGGGCCGCCAGTTGCTGGTTGAGGAGGGCCACCTGGGCATTGGCCTCGTTGGACAGCTCCTGGGCGGCGCTGAGTTCGGTTTGCAGGCCGGCAATGGTCTGGTCGCGGCCGGCAATGCCATCGCCAATGCCGGCGAGCTGACCGGCCAATTGCTGGTTTTCGACTTCGGCGCCCGAAAGGGTTGCCGTCAGATTGGCGATCTGCGCGTCGAGATCCTCGGAATTGGCACGCTCGAGCTGCAGCAGATCGGTCAACTCGGCGATTTGGCTGTTGAGACGTGCCAGCGCGGTGTCGCGGCCCTGCAGTTCAGTGCCCAGGAAGAACTGGGTCAGCATGAACAGCGACAGCATGAAGATGATGACCAGCAGCAGGCTCGACAGGGCGTCGACGAAGCCGGGCCAGTAATTGGCTTCCTGCCGGCGGCGCGAGCGGGCTCCCGGCATGGGGCTAGTTCCGCCGCTCGATATCGGCCTGGGACAGGACGGCGTCGATCAATTCGCGCAGCTTCTTGTTGGTTTCGGCCTGCTCGTTGATGTGACGGCGCAGGTCATCCTGCTCGGTGCGGATATGCTTGACCAGGCTGTCGATGCCGCGGGCCAGTTCGGCCATGGCCCGGATGGCATTTTGCGAGGAGTTCTGGCTTTGCATGGAGGTGCCGAGCCGGTCGATCATGGCCTGCACTTCGGCGCCGCCGACGCCGGCATTGGCCTGCATGGCGGTGACGGGGTGATCGAGCTCGGTCATGGAAGTCATCCAGTCCTCGAGATCGGTGTAAAAGGCGTTCTGGGCCTGGCTGGTTTGCAGATCGAGAAAGCCCAGCACCAGCGAGCCGGCAAGGCCGAACAAGGACGAGGAAAACGCGGTGCCCATGCCCGAAAGCGGGGCGGACAGGCCTTCCTTGAGGTTGCCGAAGAGCGAGGCGCTATCTCCGGAAGTGATATCGAGCGCATTGATGACGCCGGCCACGGAGGTCACGGTTTCCAGAAGGCCGTAAAACGTGCCCATGAGGCCCAGAAACACCAGCAGGCCAGTGAGATAGCGCGAGGTATCCTTGGCTTCGTCGAGGCGGTTGCCGACCGAATCGAGAATGGAGCGCATGGAAGAGGGCGTGATGATCGCTTCGCCGATGCGTTCGCGCAGGATGCCGGCGACCGGGGCCAGCAATATGGGCGGCCGGACCGTGGTGAGGGTGCCGTCCTGGAGGGAATTGACCCACTTGACCTCGGGAAAGAGCCGGATGACCTGGCGGAAGGACAAGAAGATACCGATCGCCAGGGCGAAAAAGATCATCGAGTTGATGAACGGATTGGCCCAGAAGAAGGTGAGAATGGTGGAATAAAGAATGGCGCCGACCAGCGCCACGATCACCAAAAAGATCAGGATCTTGACCAGGTAAACGGTGGGACTGGAAAGATGGTAGGGATCGTATCCTTGCGTCATCTTGGTTCGCGTCGCCTCGCCCGTCCACAGCCACAAATCACTTGTTGGGGACAGTAAAGAGCGGCAGGGGGTGTGACAACCCTTGCATGGCCCCGGATAGCCTGATGCTGCAGGTAGAACGGTGCCTTGTGGGGATCAGCCGCCGGTTTGGGCGGGGCCCTGAAGGCCCGGGGGCGGGATGGCGTCGTCGGCATCGGGATCGCGGCCGAGACGACGATCCAGCCAGCGCATCACCGGGGTCACCGTCAAGCCGTGCAGCACGATCGACAGTAGCACTACGAGCGAAACGATGGTCCAGAGCCGGTCGCCGCCGGCAAAGTCGCCGTGATTGAGGCCATAGG
>JAQGKH010000274.1 GCA_028290225.1 Devosia sp.
GACACCGAAATCCAGGCGCTGGAAAGCTTGCGGGGTCGGATCAAACGCCGCGATGGCGCCGTGAACCTGTTCGTGGAGCGCCTCAACGAGCAGATCAAAGCCAAGGTGCAGGTGCACCGCACGGCGCTGCGCCGCTTGTCGCTGCTGGAAACCGCGGCTTCCGAACTGGCCAGCTACGACTCCGAGGTCGAGCTGTTTTCGGCGCTCGATGTGAGCTAGCCCCGCTTGCGGCCCTTTGCCGGCTTTGCTGGCGTGCTGATCTCCTGTACTCGAGCCGGCAACATCTATAGCGCGACCGGCTCGGGCGCGGATAAAATGGATCGCAGCAGCGCATGATACGCCTCGACAATATCGGCAAGCAGAACGGCAAGCAGATCGTCTTCATCGAGGCATCGGCGGCGCTGCTCAGGGGCGAGAAGGTCGGCCTGGTTGGCCCCAATGGCGCGGGCAAGACCACGCTGTTTCGCCTGATCATCGGGCAAGAGGAACCCGACGAGGGCCAGGTCTCGGTGGATCGCGGCGTCAGCATCGGCTATTTCAGCCAGGATGTGGGCGAGATGGCGGGCCGCAGCGTCGTGGCCGAGGTGATGGACGGCGCGGGGCCCGTCAGCGAATTGATGGCCGAGATGGCGGTGCTGGAAGCGGGCATGGCCGACCCCGAGCAGGCCGAGCAGATGGATGCCATCATCGAGCGTTATGGCGAGGTGCAGGGGCGCTTCCAGGAACTGGACGGCTATTCGCTGGATGGCCGGGCCCGCGAAGTGCTCAACGGCCTGGGATTTTCCCAAGAGATGATGGATGGGGATGTCGGCGCGCTGTCGGGCGGCTGGAAGATGCGCGTGGCGCTGGCCCGCATCCTCTTGATGAGCCCCGACGTGCTGCTGCTCGACGAGCCCAGCAACCATCTCGATCTGGAAAGCCTGATCTGGCTCGAGGCATTTCTCAAGGCCTATGGCGGGGCCATCCTGATGACCTCGCATGACCGCGAGTTCATGAACCGGATCGTCAACAAGATCATCGAGATCGATGCGGGGGCGCTGACTTCCTATACGGGCAGCTACGACTTTTATCAGAACCAGCGTGCGCTGGCCGACAGGCAGCAGCAGGCGCAGTTCGACCGGCAGCAGGCGATGCTGGCCAAGGAGATTGCGTTTATCGAGCGCTTCAAGGCGCGCGCTTCCCATGCGGCGCAGGTGCAGAGCCGGGTCAAGAAGCTCGACAAGATCGACAAGGTCGAGCCGCCCAAGCGGCGCCAGACCATTGCCTTCGAGTTCCGCCCGGCGCCCCGTTCGGGCGAGGATGTGGTGCTGCTCAAGAATGTGCATAAGCGCTATGGCAGCCGCACCATCTATGAGGGATTTGATTTCCACATCCGCCGGCAGGAGCGCTGGTGCATCATGGGCGTCAATGGCGCGGGCAAATCCACTCTGCTCAAGCTGGTGGCTGGCGCGGCCGAGCCCGATGACGGCACGGTGGCGCGCGGCCCCAGCGTCAAGCTCGGCTATTTCGCCCAGCACGCCATGGATGTGCTGGATGGCGACCGCACGGTGTTTGAAACCCTGCAGGACAATTTCCCCCAGGCCGGACAGGCGCCGCTACGCGCCCTGGCGGGGTGCTTCGGCTTTCCCGGCGACGAGATCGACAAGCGCTGCCGCGTCCTGTCCGGGGGCGAAAAGGCGCGGCTGGTAATGGCGATCCTCCTGTTTGATCCGCCAAATCTTCTGGTGCTGGACGAGCCCACCAACCATCTGGATATCGCCACCAAGCAGATGCTGATCGCCGCGCTGGCGCAATATGAAGGCACGATGCTGTTTGTATCGCACGACCGGCATTTCCTCGCCGCGCTGTCCAACCGGGTGCTGGAACTGACGCCCGAGGGCATCCACACCTATGGCGGCGGGTATTCCGAATATGTGCAAAGCACCGGCCAGGAAGCACCGGGCCTGCGCAGCTAGGGCGCGGCAAGCACAAGCGCCGCACCGGCTCGTGGCCGTGCGGGGATCAGGGCAGGCGGGTCGCGGCGGCAGCTGCGACATGGGGCGAAGTTCGCCTCGGTGCCGGTCGTCCGGCGAAGGTAGATGGTGAAGCAAGCTTCGCCCCATGTAATCGGAGACTCTTCGGGCAGGACCGTCCGTGGCTTAAGCCCGTGCCAAACGCCGAAGCCTTGTTAGGCTCCCAGACCGGGGGCTCAAATCGGTCCCGGATCATCCTTGCGCCGAAGGAGCAAGGGCGACCCCAGGCTCATCCGATATTCCCGCACCGACCGTTCGTCGCGACCGCGCAGCTTGTGCAGGAACAAGGGGAGTGTGGGGCAGGTTAGGGGAACCGGGGATTAGTTTTTCGGCTGCGTCTCGAGGCGGAGGGCCGTTCCGTGGTTTGGATATCCATCAGGCTTCCTTCGCGCGTCTTGCCTCGCCGCGGCGCGGCGGCTCGCCAGCGGGCAGGCTTCACGGGGTTCACCTTGGAACCGGGCCGGGGAAGCCATGCCGCCCGGGGCGGCGCGGTGGCGGGCTAAGGGCCCGGCACCAGGTTTATCGCGGCGCCATGACGTTCTGGAGGGCCTGGAGCAGGGCGGCGCGCGTGAACGGCTTGGTCAGGAGCGGCACGTCGGAAGGACGCTTGGCAATGTCCTCCACATCGGCAAAGCCGCTGATGATCACCGCCGGCCACTCTGTTCGCACCGCCCGTGCCGCCGTGATGAGATCGAGACCGGACATGCTTGGCATGGCGTAGTCGGTCACGATGACGTCGAAGCTGGTTTCGCCGCGATTGATCATCTCCAGCGCCTCGGTGCCGCTCGCGGCGCAAGTGACCTGATAGCCCGCATCGCTCAGATGCATACGCGTGAGATCGCGCAAGCCGACGGCATCGTCCACGAGCAGGATGGTTTGCCCCGCGGTGACCACAGGCTCGGTTTCTCCGCTCGGCACGGGAGCGTCTTCCTGGGCATCGCCGGCGGAGCGGGGCAGCCAGACCTCGACCACGGTGCCAGAGCCCAGTTCGCTATACACCCGCAGGCTCCCGCCCGATTGCTGGGCAAAGCCAAGCACCGAACTCAAGCCCAAGCCGGTGCCCTTGCCAGGGTCCTTGGTGGTGAAAAACGGTTCAAGCACCCGCTGGAGCAGGTCTGGCGGAATGCCGGCACCGGTGTCGCTCACAGAAATGAGTACATAATCACCCTGCTGCAGATCGCCTTCTGCATCGGGCAAGTGCCGGTTGGTGGCTGCGACCGTCACCGTGCCGCCATTGGGCATGGCGTCACGGGCGTTGATCACCAGATTCATCAAGGCCAGCTCCAGCTCGCCGCTATCGACGAAGGCGGGCCACAGCGCTTCGTCCAGTTCCCACTTCAAGGTGACAAGACCGCCAAGCACCGGGCCAAGCATACCGTCCAGCGCCCGCGCCGATTCAGCCACCCGCACCATTTCGGGCTGCAGGTGCTGACGCCGGGAAAAGGTCAGCATTCGGTTGACAAGGTGGGTGCCCTGCTGGGCCGCGTGGCGCATCATGCCCAGGACCTTTTGCCCACGCTGGTCGAGGTCGCTGCGCCGTTCAAGCAGCCCGATGCCACTCAGCACCGAGGCGAGGAGATTGTTGAAGTCGTGCGCGATACCACCGGTCAGCTTGCCGATGGCGTCCAGCTTCTGCGATTGCAGCAGTTGATCCTGCAGGCGCCTTTGCTCGGTGATGTCGCGCAGGGTGCCCACCCAGGTGTCCGAACGGCCCGAGACCGGCACCCGCTGATCGACAAAGACACGATAGGCGCCATCGCGGTGCTGCCAGCGATATTCCGCCGGAGCCGCTGCCGTGGCCGATTCGGACCAGGCGGGAAGATCGTCGGAATGGATGCGCGCCTGCCAGATGGCCCGATCGGCGTCCAGCGCTTCGGCGGAAAACCCGGTGAGGCTTTCCACGTCGCCGGCGATGAAGCTGGGGGCGTCGCTGCCGGACTGGATCTGGAACACGGCCAGCGGCAGTGAGCGCAGCAGCAGGGCCTGGCGCTCTTCAGCTTCGCGCAGCGCCTGATCGACCTCGAA
>JAQGKH010000175.1 GCA_028290225.1 Devosia sp.
GCTTCGGCTCCCGAAAGGCTCGTGGACGAGGTGATCGAGGCCTTTGCCGAGCGCTATGACATCAAGGTCGAGGCCAAGGTGACGGCCGTCGAGAACATCGCCTTTAACGTGCCGCGGCTATTGCGCCCGGTCGAGGTCGCCGTCGCCCCATGAGTGAAGCCGTGGTGATCCATACGGACGGGGCCTGTTCAGGCAATCCCGGCCCCGGCGGCTGGGGCGCCATCCTGCAATATGGCGACAAGCGCAAGGAATTGTGCGGCGGCGAAGCGCTGACCACCAACAACAAGATGGAACTCACGGCGGCGATCCAGGCGCTCAATGCCCTAACCCGTCCCTGCACGGTGGAAATCCATACCGACAGCCAATATGTGAAAAACGGCGTGCAAAGCTGGATGCATGGCTGGAAACGCAATGGCTGGAGAACCGCCGACAAGAAACCGGTCAAGAACCTTGAGCTGTGGCAGGCGCTGGACGCCGCGACCCAGCGCCATGCCATTTCCTGGCACTGGGTGAAAGGTCATGCCGGGCACGACCTCAACGAGCGGGCCGATCAGCTTGCCAATGAGGGCATGGCACCCTTCAAAGGCAAGCGCTCGGGGTTTACGCCGCCGGTTTAGGCGAGGCTTTGGGGTGCAGGCGCTTCAGCGCCCGCCAAAGCGGCGTGATGACATGGCTGGCCACCGGGATCAGCAACGCGCCCAGGAGCAGGCCAAAGAAGAAATCGACGAACGCCGTGGCAAACCAGCCGGCAAAACCGGCAATGGGCGCGAAAGTGAGCTCGGCCCAGTGGGCGGCGCCTTCGATGATGTGCTCGGGCAGGTCCCAGCCGAATTCATACAGTCCATGTGCCACGATGCTGCCGCCCACCCAGGTCATGGCGGCGGTGCCCACGAGGCTCAGAACCTTCATGAAGCCGGGCATGCCGGTCACCACCCCGCGACCAAAGGCCCGTCCCGGCCCGGTGCGACCATGCTTGGCCATGAACAACCCGAAATCGTCGGCTTTGACGATCAACGCGACGGCGCCATAAACGGCAATGGTGATGCCGATGCCGACCAGGGCCAGCACCACCGCCTGGTAAAAGACGCTTTCAACCGGGATGGCGGCCAGGGCGATGGTCATGATCTCGGCCGACAGGATGAAGTCGGTCTTGATGGCGCCCGCCACCTTTTCGTCTTCCAGGCTCTGCGGGTTAACCGCGGCGGGCTCCAGCACGGCTTCATGCGCCTCGGCCTGGTGGGGCATGATGGCGTGGAAGACCTTTTCGGCGCCTTCATAACAAAGGTAAGCGCCGCCGATCATCAGGAGCGGCGTAATGGCCCAGGGCGCAAAAAAGGACAGCAACAGCGCGGCAGGCAGCAGGAACAGCAGCTTGTTCTTGATCGAACCCAGCGCGATCCGGCCGATAATGGGTAATTCCCGGTCGGCCGAAAAGCCGTGCACGTAGTTGGGCGTCACCGCGGCATCATCGATCACCGCGCCGGCGGCCTTCACGCCCGCCTTGGCGGCTTGCCCGGCAATGTCATCCAGCGACGCCGCGGCGACCTTCACGAGGCCCGCCACATCATCGAGCAACGCCAATAAACCAACACTCATATCGTATTCCCTGCCGCACCTGTGGGAAGGAAACGGCCGGAGAGCCCCCGGCGGTTCCATTTGCTGTTTAGCCGGCGATCTTGGAGAAGTCGGCCACCAGGTGCATGGTCTGGCGCAGCCGCCCCAAAAGGTTGAGCCGGTTGATGCGGATGGCGGGTTCGGGATCGTTGACCAGCACCGCTTCAAAGAACGCATCGACCGGCGCGCGCAGCCCGGCTAGTTCGGCCATCGCACCGGTGTAGTCATCGCTGGCAACGCGGGCCGCCACCGCTGGCTGGACCAGTGCGACCGCCGAGGCAAGCGCGGTTTCCTCGGGCAGTTGCAGCAGTTCGGGCTTGATCTCGCCACCATAGGTCAGCGCGAACTTCTTTTCCTCGGCCATCAGGATGTTGGCGGCGCGGCGATAGCCGGCCAGCAGATTGGTGCCGTCGGGAGAGGACAGCAGGCTCGAGAGCGCTTCGGCCCGCTGGGTGATCTGGAGGATGTCATTGCTGGTGGGCGAGAGCACCGCATCGATCAGGTCGTGGCGGGCGCCGGCATCGCGCAGCGACACCTTGAGGCGGTCATGGAAAAACGCCAGCAGGTCCGGCTCCAGCAACAAGGGGAAGCGCAGGCCGTTTTCAGTGATGATGCGGATCACGCCCAAGGCCGCGCGGCGCAAGGCAAAAGGATCGCGCGAGCCGGTGGGCTTTTCATCGATACGCCAGAATTCGTTCAGCAGATCGAGCTTGTCGGCCAGCGCCACGGCAATCGCAACCGGATCGGCGGGCACCTGATCGGAGGGGCCGATGGGCTTGTAATGCTGCTCGACGGCACCGGCGATATCGGCGGGCTCGCCCTGCGCCTCGGCATAATACCGGCCCATCAGGCCTTGAAGTTCAGGGAATTCCCCGACCATGCCGGTGGTGAGGTCGGCCTTGGCCAGTATGGCGGCGCGCTTGGCGCGTTCGGGATCGGCACCCACCTGGGGCGCGATCTGCCCAGCCAGCCGCACCAACCGCTCGACGCGCGCGAACTGCGTGCCAAGCTTGGCGTGGAACACGGTGTCCTTGAGCTTGGGCAGCCCATGCTCGAGCGGCGTTGCGAGATCGCCTTCATAAAAGAACTTGGCGTCGGACAGGCGGGCGCGAATGACGCGCTCATTGCCCGCGATGATGGCAGCGCCACCATCGGTGGCCAGAGTGTTGGCGGTGATAATGAAGTGGGGCGCCAGGCGCCCTGCCCCATCGCGCAGGCAGAAGC
>JAQGKH010000183.1 GCA_028290225.1 Devosia sp.
CCCCGCTGCGCGGTGGCATTCGCGTGCTGGGCCATCTCACGGCCCGCATCGTGCAGCCTTCCGTGGTCACCTTCGAGCCGGTGACTCAGGACATCGACGAGCCGGTGGACCGGGTGTTCCTGCCCGAGCCCGACCAGGCTCACAAGGCAACGCCCGGCTCGGAGCTGTTCATCGATCTCGAGGACGACGACTTTCCCGATCATATCGATGGGCCCGAAGTGGATCTGAGCGACTTGCTGGTCGAAACCCTGGCGCTCGCCATTGATCCCTATCCCCGTTTGCCGGGCGAAAGCCTCGATAATCTCGGCATCGCCACGGCGCCCGAGGATGAGGGTCCCTTTGCGAGTCTGCGTCAGCTCAAAGGCGGCGACGAGAAATAGTCAGCGCCCCCGGGGCAGGGCTTGCGCCGACTCCGTGGTGGGGTATGGTGCCGCCGACCCGCCAAGGGGATTAACCATAGGCCAAAATGACCGACAAGATTACCATCTCAGTGGATGCCATGGGTGGCGATCACGCTCCCCGTGCCGTGATCCACGGTGCGCATCTGGCCTTGCGCGAGCATCCTGATACCCGCTTCCTGTTCCATGGGCGGCAGGAACAGATCAGCCCCTTGCTGGACGAATTCCCGGCGCTCAAGGCGGTCTCCACCGTCAATCACTGCGAGGCGGTGATTGCGATGGACGAAAAGCCCAGCCAGGCCTTGCGCAAGGGCAAGGGCACCTCATCCATGTGGATGGCCATTCAGGCAGTCAAGGACGGGCAGGCCGATGTCGCCGTTTCCGGGGGCAATACCGGTGCGCTGATGGCCATGGCCACTTTCTGCCTGCGCCCCATGGAAGGCATCGCCCGGCCCGGCATTGCGGCGATCTGGCCGACATTGCGCACCGACATCATCGTCCTCGACATGGGCGCCACCATCGGCGCCGATGCGCGCCAGCTGGTCGACTACGCCATCCTCGGTTCGGCGCTGGCACGCGCGCTGTTCAACCGGGAATCGCCCACTGTCGGACTGCTCAATGTCGGCACCGAAGAGGTCAAGGGGCTCGACTCCATCAAGGAAGCCGGCCGCATCCTGTCCGAAGCCAGCGGCGCCGGCTTCACCTATCACGGCTTTGTTGAAGGCGACGATATCGGCAAGGGCACCGTCGATGTGGTCGTCACTGAAGGTTTTGTCGGCAATATCGCCCTCAAGACCGCCGAAGGCACCGCCCGCCAGGTCGGCAAATATCTGTCGAAC
The DNA here is from genome assembly GCA_028290225.1 of Devosia sp. Lineage (GTDB taxonomy): Bacteria > Pseudomonadota > Alphaproteobacteria > Rhizobiales > Devosiaceae > Devosia. Next base: position 1,238 of record JAQGKH010000183.1, read on the forward strand.
GCCCTCAAGGCCAATCTGATGAGCCGCATCGGGGCGCTTTTTGCCATGTCAGCGCTCAAGACCCTGCGCCAGCGCATGGACCCGCGCACCGTCAATGGCGGCGTGTTCATGGGCCTCAATGGCGTGGTCATCAAATCCCATGGCGGCACCGACGAAATCGGTTACCAGAGCGCGCTGCGTGTCGCCTATGAAATGGCGCATAACCGCCTCATCGACAAGATCGGCGATAACATGAAGCGCTTTCCCGTCAGCGCGGTCGCCGAAGCACCCCGTCCACAATCCGAGGCGAACCCGGCGTGACCAAGACCCGTTCCATCATCCGCGGCGTGGGCGGCTATCTGCCCGAGCGAACCTTGACCAATGCCGAACTGGCAAAGATGGTCGATACCTCCGACGAGTGGATCCAGCAGCGCGTCGGAATCAAGGAGCGCCACATCGCCGCCGAAGGGCAGTTCACCTCCGACCTTGCAGTGGCCGCTGCCCAGCAGGCGCTTGCCGCCGCGGGCATGACCCCGCACGATATCGACCTCATCATCGTCGCGACCACCACGCCCGACTATACCTTCCCGGCCGCTGCAACCCTGGTGCAGATGAAACTCGGCATGCATCACGGCATGGCCTTTGACCTGCAGGCGGTCTGCTCGGGCTTTGTTTACGCGGTCGCCACCGCCGACAGCTATTTGCAGAACGGCCTCGCCAGCCGCGCGCTGGTGATCGGCGCCGAGACCTTTTCGCGCCTCCTCGACTGGACCGACCGGACCACCTGCGTCCTGTTCGGCGATGGCGCCGGCGCCGCGATCCTCGAGCGCGTCGAGATCGCCGATGGCGAAGCCGATCGGGGCGTGCTCGCCTCGGCCCTTCGATCGGACGGCCACCACTGGGACAAGCTTTATGTGGATGGCGGTCCCTCCAGCACCGGCGGCGTCGGCCATGTGCGCATGCAGGGCCCCGAGGTTTTCCGTCACGCCGTCGGCAAGATCACCGATGTGGTCTATGACACGCTCGACAAGGCCGGCTACACGGTGGATGACCTGGATTGGTTCGTGCCCCACCAGGCCAATCGCCGCATCATCGATGGGGCAGGGGCCAAGCTTGGCCTTCCGCCCGAAAAGGTCGTGATCACCGTTGATCGCCACGCCAATACCTCCGCCGCGTCCGTGCCCCTCGCCTTGAGCGTGGCCGTCGCGGATGGCCGCATCAAACCAGGCGATCTGGTTATGCTCGAAGCCATGGGCGGCGGCTTCACCTGGGGGGCTTCCCTTATTCGCTGGTAAGGCTTGGCGGCCGCATTGACCTGAAGGGATTCAAGGCGTTAGTGTTAATGGCGGGCCGGAGGAGCCCGGTGCGGCAATCGCAGCAAGCAAGTGAATCAAGCGGGGTGGCGACACTGTCTGTGGCCCCTGCGGGCGCAACGTGCCGGGCGTTGCTGCCATGAAAGGCGACGGATCTGCCTTGTTGCGGCAGCCGGTCCTGACGTCCAAACGGGGGTGCGAATGACTCAAAAGACGGTAACGCGGGCCGATTTGGCCGAAGCGGTTTATGGCTCGGTGGGCCTGTCTCGGACCGAATCGGCTGAACTGGTCGAGCGCGTCCTTGACCTGATTTCCGAAGCGCTGATTTCTGGCTCGAACGTGAAACTGTCCTCCTTCGGCTCGTTTCAGGTGCGCTCCAAGAACGAGCGGATCGGCCGTAATCCCAAGACGGGCGAGGAGGTGCCGATCCTTCCGCGTCAGGTTCTTGTGTTCAAACCCAGCAACGTGTTGAAATCCAAGATCAACAAATCTATGGTCACCGCTGAAAAGTAAGGTGTTCTGGCTTAGGAGTGCGTGTTGGACAAGTCCCCCGACGCCTTCCGGACCATCTCCGAGGCTGCCGAAGAGCTGGACTTGCCCCAGCATGTGTTGCGTTTCTGGGAAACGCGCTTCTCCACCATCCGCCCGCTCAAGCGCGGCGGTGGCCGGCGCTATTACCGGCCCGAGGATGTGCTGCTGCTGCGCGGCATCCGCCACCTGCTCTATGATCAGGGTTTCACCATCAAGGGCGTGCAACGCATCATCAAGGACCAGGGCAGCCGCTATGTGATCGCGCTAGGCGAGGGCAAGCCCATCGAAGACATCCTGCCCATGATCGAGATGGCCGAGGAAGCCGGCGACGAGGCCGAGATCGAGGAAGCGGTGATGACCGCCAGCCCCGCGCTCGATCAGGAGGCCCGCAACAAGCTGTCCGATGTTCTGCGCGAACTGCTCGAATGCAAGCGCCTGCTGGAGCGGGCGCGGGAAACTTGAGCTAGCCGAACACCACGGTCTTGTGCCCGTTCAGCATCACACGGTTTTCGATGTGCAGCTTGACCGCGCGGGCCAGCACCCGGCTTTCGATATCGCGGCCGGCCGCCAGCATGTCCTCGGGAGTCATGGAGTGGGTAACGCGGGCTGTTTCCTGCTCGATGATCGGGCCTTCATCGAGGTCCGGCGTTACGTAATGGGCTGTCGCGCCGATCAGCTTCACCCCGCGCTCATGGGCCTGGTGATAAGGCTTGGCCCCCTTGAAGCTGGGCAGGAACGAATGGTGGATGTTGATGATCTTGCCAAACAGGCGCGTCGAGAGCGTATCCGACAGCACCTGCATATAGCGCGCCAGCACCACCAGATCGGCGCCGCTTTCCTGCACCAGGGCGATCACCTTGGCTTCCTGCTCGGCCTTGTTGCCGGCATTGACCGGCCAAAGGTGGAACGCAATGCCCTCATTGTCGGCAATGCGCTGCGCATCGGGGTGGTTGGAAACGATTCCCACCACTTCGGCATCGAGCCAGCCGACGCGGATCTGATACAACAGGTGCAGCAAGGCATGGTCGAACCGCGACACCATGATCACGATCTTGGGCCGGCGGGACAGCGCCACGAGGCTGGTTTTCATCCCGAACCGTTCGATGGCCGGGCGCAAGGCCCGCTCGAGGGCGTCGCGGTCGGTGCCTTCGGGCGCCGCAAAGGCCAGCCGCATGAAGAACGTGCCGGTCTGGCGATCCCAGAACTGGTTGCTTTCCGCGATATTGGCGCCCAGCGCCGCCAGTTCCGTGGTCACCGCCGCGACGATGCCCGGTCGGTCCACGCAACTCAGCGTCAGCACATATCCAGCTTGTTGCTCGCTCGGTGCCATTGATTCCCTCCGCCATAACCGGCTGGCGACGAGATAACCCCGCTCAGCGCCATCGACAACGCCTTCTGCACGCTGTCATGAATCAATCCGGCAGATTTTCACCCGGAGGCACATCCTTGGGGAAGGCGTAGAACAGGCTATAGAGCGCGTAGGCCAATGCCGCGCCCACCAGCATTCCCCACATCTGGTCCTTGTTCCACAACCATTCCCAGGCGCACCACAGCGCCAAGGCCACGGTTACCGCCACTCGCCGCCACAGGGGGCGGAACCAGTTCACATCATTGGACTTCAAGCGAGCTGCCTTTCTCCACAATCATGCCGGAAGCACGCAAATGCTCCCGGCGAACGGCTTCATGCCGGAACACTGCGTCCATTATCCTGTCGCATGATAAACAGCGACGCGCCAATGATCAGTACGGCCCCCGGCCAGAACCACAGGTCGGGCGCTTGCGCCAGGATCAGCCAGCTTGCCAGCACATTGAGTGGCAGCTTGAGATCGTCAAAGGGCTGCAGATAGGTCGCATCGGCCACGGCATAAGCCCGCGTCAGCAGGTACTGCGCTGCCGCCGACAGGAACCCGATCAGCACCATCAGCCACAGCACCTCGCCGCCCGGTATGGCAAGGCCCGTCGGGATGAGGAACAGGGCATTGGCCGGGGTCATCAACAGCATCAGGTAAAGCGTGATCGATTCGGGCGTTTCGTCGCGCGTCAGGTATTTGGTCAAAAGGGACGCGCCGGCCCACAACGCCGCCGCCAAAATCGGCAGCACCGCGGCCCAGGTAAACGCCGAGCTCCAGGGTTGCAGGATGATCATGGCCCCGGCAAAGCCCGCCAGCGTCGCGCCGATCCGCGGCCCGCGCACCTTCTCGCCCAGGAACAGCCAGGCGCCCAGGATGATAAAGAACGGCGAAGTCATCACCAAGGCGATCACCTGCCAAAGCGGCACGCCATAGGCAAAGGCAAAGCCGAAGGCCTGTGCCCCCGCGGCGGACAGGACGATACGCACCAGATGCACCACGGGATGCCGGGTCCGCAGCGCCCGCAGGCCCATGTTCCACACCAGCGGGATGCACAGCACGGCCGCGATCAGATACTGCCAGAACACCGCGGAGGTGGACGGAAAGCCCAGCTGATAGGTGGCGATGGGCGTGGCGACATTGACGCCCGCATAGGCGATGCCGGCACCCAGCATCAAAATGGCGCCACGGACCGAAGGCGAAAACCGGCGGCGAGGGGAGGCGGAGGCAATCTGGCTCAACGAGTTATCCTTTCGCGCAAGACCCAGCTACCTCAGGGTTACGGGAAGGAACGGCGCTCAAAACCCGTTGCGGCGAACCGCAACCAGGCTCAAGCAAACCAAAGCCAGACCCGTTCTCTCTCATCCGGACTATAACCGTCGGCTCCGGAATCACACCGGATCTGCTGACCCCGACAACAAGCCGGGCGCTCGCGGGCTTAGGGTTGCCCCCTCACCGCCGGTGGGGAATCACACCCCGCCCTGAGAACGAAAAGCAGGAACAATCGCCTGCACGGCAACAAACATAGGGCAGGGATTCAGCCACCGCAAGAAGCGACACCGGTGTAACCAGGGCGAGGCAGACTGGACCGGAACTCCCTCATCTTATGGGAAGGTGCTCTGCCCTGCGGCACGCTTGATGCAGGCTGCTACTGATGGATGTTCGCGCCCGACATGGCGCACGGCAAATCTCTTGAGGCGCGCTGCAACAGGCATGCCTTGCGGGCCAAAGGGCACCTTGATCCCGGCCTTGGCCAGCGCTTTGTGTCGGGCATCGAGGGGAGTGCGCAGGACAGTTCCCTCGAGAAACGCTTTGCGCATCGGCGCCGTGGTGCATCGCCACACCTCGCGCTGCAAGGCGGTTATCGAGGCTTTCAGGTCGAGTTCGCGCCGTAGCCAACTCTTGCTTAAGCCGAGATTGCGGGTAGTCGACTGCTCGCTACTTGCCCACACCGCGAGCTTCTCCCGACATATGTAGATGGGTTCTGCCACGAGCCAGGTGCGCAGAAATTCTTCCAAGGTCGGAATGGTGTCGACGCGAATGGCAAGTTCGTTGCCGATGCGCCGCGACCAGAAGAGTGCCCCGTTGGACACGCCGATGGCTCCGAACATGGCAAGATGCAGTTCTTGGGGCTGGTAAACCGCTTCGTCAAACAGGTCGTCGAAAATGCCGTATTCAGTTCGGTACGGAGCAGCGGTGCCGTCGGCGTATTCGATTACCTGGTTGATCTGGCAAATGGATACGCCGTTCTGCTCGATGATGTCCCGCCCGCGGGCCATGAACTGCGGGAGCACCTGATTGTCATCTTCGAGCATGAAGAAGTAGTCAGCTCCATACGGATTCTCGCGCAAAAAGCAGTCGTCGAGGTTTCGCACCATGAACTTTTGCGGGCGATTATGAACATACCGAAGGCGCGGTTCCTGTAATTCCTCCACCACGGCCCGGGCACTACCCTCCGGGCAGTCGTCACGCACCTCGCAAATCCATTCTTCATGCGTTTGAGCCCGCAGGCACCGGACTGCCCGCTTCAGCGCTTCTGGCCGACGATAAGTAGGGGTCCTGACGAGCACCAGTGGCATGCAACTCTCCGTCCCCTGCGAAGCGGGGCAGTGGTTGGATTCAAGCCGATCTGCCAATCAGTAGCTCAACACAGCTGCCCCGCCATCCGCGCTTTCCCGAGGGTCAAAGCGCCAGATATGTGCTCCAGCTGCCGACGGCAGCTCGCCTCAGTACAACCACCAAACGCTGCCGTACGCACGGGAACGTCCGTTGTCGCAGCATACCGCGGGGATTATCCTGTCTTCTGCGCAGGAGGCGCCATGACCGGCAAAGCGTTCCCCCCGAACCTGGAAGTAACCAGTCGTGGTCCGCTGGTGCTGTTGTTCTATGATGGCTTCGAGCGCAAGGCTCGTCCGGGTATACAAGGCGCTGCTTATTCTCAGGCCCGAAGATGGGCTCGCTATCTGCTTCGCACTGCCCGTCGCAAGCAAGTTCACACTGGCTTCTACACTGCCTTTCTCTCACTGCAACACAGTCTGAGAGAGTTGGGCTGCAATGTCCGCGTCAATGATTTCGCCGCAGCCGAACACCGTCCCAACTACCCCATCGGAGTAGCTGGATATCCAACGGTCTTCGAGGCCGTGAAACTGCTGTCCAATCCAGTTATCTTTGGTCACGGCGACATAGGCCCTCCTGAGCACGCCAACCTGGTTTCACAGGCCAACAACATTCGGATTGTCATCCAACCTGGAAAGTGGGCTGCCGATTTTCTGCAGCCATTCCTCGGTGACAAGCTGGTGGTCTGGCCGGTCGGAATCGACGCTTCACAATGGAACCTGCCGCAAGAGCCCAGCAGCACGGACTTCCTGGTCTACGATAAAATCCGCTGGTACCGGGACGTCCAGGTGCCAAGAGTGTTAGACCACATCACAACAGAACTCGATGCCCGCGGACACAGCTACAAGGTTGTGCGCTATGGGCACCACATCAAGCACGAGTTCAGGGCCCATCTAGCACGGTCACGAGCTCTGATCTTTTTATGTGAGCACGAAACTCAAGGCATCGCCTATCAAGAAGCCATGGCGGCAGGGGTGCCGGTCTTGGCTTGGGATGAGGGCAAGCTGGTGGATCCGGTTATGCTTCGCTACGCACCCGATCTCCAGGTCAGCAGTGTGCCTTATTTCGATGAGCGCTGCGGCCTCACCTTTACGATGGACAACTTTGAATCCACGCTGAGTGCCTTTGTGGCGCAACGGGATCACTTCCGTCCCCAGGAGTTCATCCGCGATCGGCTCTCGCTTGAACGGGCAGGCCGCGACTACCTGGCCCTGTATGCTTCCCTGCTGGGCAAGCCGGCCTCGGGACCCCCGCCGGTGGATACTGACGTCGCCCCTTAATTCTGCACTTGCCTCTCGCCTGAGCTTTCTCTATGTCTCCGCGCAGTCGGGGCGTAGCGCAGCCTGGTAGCGCATTTGTC
>JAQGKH010000206.1 GCA_028290225.1 Devosia sp.
GACCGCTTCGGCTTCGGGCCACAGCTGCGCCATGGCGGCCTTCACCGGGTCCATGGCGACGGGCGTGGCGTGAAACAGAACAATACGTGGGGCTTTGGTGGTCATGGTCTTCTCCCGTCATCGCGCCTGGTGACCGAGGCGCGATCGCAGGCCTCCGTCTTCATAGGCCTGGCTGGCCTCGGGCGTGGACAGGTGCGCAATGAACGCCTCCGCCAGCTCCCGGTCCGCGGCCTTGGTGAAGATGGCGGCCGAAAAATCGGTGTGTTTCTGCAGTTCGGGTGGAAAGGGGCCCGCCACGTCCACACCCTCGACCGACATCAGTTCACTGACCTGTTGAACCGCCAGATCCGCTTCGCCCGTCAGCAACTTCTCCGATGTGAAGCCCGCGGGAATGATCACTGCCCGCTTGTTGACGATCTCGGCGATGCCCAGGCGTTGGATCAGCTCGGAAAAATAGATGCCGCTTGCACCGGCCTGCGAATAGGCAACCGCGCGGGCATTCACCAACGCATTGCGAAATGCCTCAGGGGTGGAAATATCGGGCGCCGCAGTCCCGGCGCGAACGCCAAGGCCAAAGCCCGCCTGGGCGATCGGGGTGATCGTTGCGGCATCCACGATGCCCGCTTGGGCAAGCTCCTGCAGCGACTCGTCGATCAGCACCACCACATCGGCGCCTTGGCCGGCGCGGATCTGGCGCATCAGCACGGCCGTGGGGTTCCAGTTGATCTCGATCTCATGGCCCAGGGCGGTCCAGCCGGGCAGGATGGTCGCCTTGAAGGCCACTTCCACCGCAAGCGTGCTCATGATGTGAAGCGTCTTGGTCACCGCTATCCTCCTCGTGCGCCCCCGCTGCTTTCCGGGGGTCGTTACAGCCCGCTAGGGCCGCAGCTGTTGCTGGCCCCCACAATCCCGGGTTGATTAGAGGAAAGTGTGGGCACAATAGTCAATCTGCGACTACACGATTTCATCCTGTGAAAACAGTGGGTGCGCAGCTTCTTGCCCGCAACAGCGCGAGTTATTTCCATCTTGCTGTTCCGGGCACGTAGGGGGCCGCGATCCCGCACTTAGCTCATGTAACGGCCGCAATTATATGCTATGGTGCGGGAATTATTCGGGGGACATTGGCCGGGCGTTTTCATCCACTCCTGCCCCGGCCGAATTTCCTATGGTGAAATTCATTTTCTCAATGTGCCACATCCGTTGACCCTGACAGGCTTCGATCCTAAGTCTTGGGGTGGGGAGGACAAGATGCAGTTTGAAGACGCTGAAGTTGAGCCGCAAGACTCCCGCCGCGCGGGGTATGAAATTGTTGCCAAGAACCCGGCCTGCCAGCCCAGCCAAAAAAGTATCCAGTCAGTTGATCGGGCGCTTTCGATAATCGAAGCGCTGTCCTCAAGTAATTCTTCCTTGATGCTCAACGAGATTGCCACGCTGGCCGACATCAATCTTTCCACCTGCCACCATCTGGTCAAGACCCTCGTCAACCGGGGCTATGTCATTTATGCCGGTCGCAGCCGGGGCTATTCCCTGAGCTCCAAGCTCAGCGCGCTATCCCAGCGCTCCACGCGCGAGTCCAGCCTGGTGGAGTTTGTCCGCCCCAGTTTGCAGGATCTGAACACCGATCTGCGCGAAGCCGTGCAGATGTCGGTGCTACGCGGTTCGGCCCTGGTCACGCCCATCCGGCTCGCCTCGCAAATGCCCGGACCGGCCGATTTCCGCGACATGCCCGAGCTTCATGCGGCCCATGCCGTGGCCGGCGGTAAGGCGATCCTGGCGTGGTTGCCCGAAACGGAACTGGCCCGAGTTGTCGCCGATAATGGGCTGACGGCCTTCACCAGCAAGACCATCACTTCGCTTTCCGCACTGGTGGAGGAATTGCGGCTGGTCCGTCGCGCCGGGTTCGCCATGGACGATGGTGAGTTTCAGGCTCCGATGGTTGGTTATGGCACGGCCATCCGCGACACCTCGGGCGCGGTTATCGGCTCGATTGGTGCGACCATTCCACGGCGGCGCGCCACCGATGCTTATCGCAGCTATATTGCCCGCGCCGTGGTGCGATGCGCCAACGATCTGTCCGATCGCATGCCTGCAGGCTGCTTCGTCTAGATTTAGGCGAAGGTAGAAAAGTTAAGCTTCTGAAATGTCGTGACTCCTCGAAGTATAACTGTGTCCAGATTAGCGCTTTCACGATGTGAAATTTGCCAGTAAGCGCATGACAGCAGCATCGCTCCAGAGATATTCAGCGTCCAACAAAATACCGCTGCAATATCTATTCACGGGAGAGCGAATTGAGTGCTGGTCAGGCCGATATTGGTGTTCTGGGTCTTGGGACGATGGGGGCGATGCTGGCCCTGAACTTGGCGGAAAAGGGCTTTGATACGGCCCTGTTCAACCGCACGGTCGAAAAGGCCGGCAAGCTGCGCGACGACAATGCCGATCTGGCGCACAAGCTTCACCCCCAGCCCACCGTTGAAGCCTTTATTGCCGCCCTCAAGGCCCCGCGGGTCATCATCCTGATGGTCAATGCCGGCAAGGCCGTCGACGACCAGCTCGAAGCCCTGCTGCCGCTGCTCGAGCAGGGTGACATCGTCATCGACGCCGGCAATACCGATTTCAACGACACCGTCGTACGTTCGCGCCGCTGCGAGGGCACCGGCATCCACTTTGTCGGCATGGGCGTATCGGGCGGCGAACTCGGCGCCCGTCACGGCCCCTCGATCATGGTGGGCGGGGACCCCGAAGTGTGGCAGCGCCTGCGTCCGCTGCTCGAGCCCATCGCCGCCAAATACCAAGGCAGCCCCTGCGTTGCCTGGCTGGGTGCCGATGGCGCCGGCCACTTCGTCAAGACCATCCACAACGGCATCGAATATGCCGATATGCAGATGATCGCCGAAGTCTATGGCATCATGCGCGATGGGCTGGGACTGGCTGCCGCCGACATGGCCAAGATCTTTGCCGATTGGAACACGCGCGGGCTGTCGTCCTATCTGATCGAGATCAGCGCCGCCGTTCTGGCCGAGCCCGATCCGGCGACGGGCAAGGCCATGGTCGATGTGATCATCGACGAAGCGGGCCAGAAGGGCACCGGGCGCTGGTCCGTCATCGAAGCTCAAAAGCTGGGCATCGGCGCCACCACGCTGGAAGCCGCGGTTGCCGCGCGCGGCGTTTCCTCCCTGCGCCAGGAGCGCAAGGACGCCGAAGCGGTGTATGGCGACCTGGCGAGCAATGGCTTTGACTTCGCCGGTGATGCGCCAAGCATCGCCGAACTGGAAGCGGCGCTGGAAACGGCCAAGATCATCGCCTATGCCCAGGGCTATGCCATCATGGCGGCGGCCTCCCGGGAATATGGCTGGAACCTGCCGCTGGGCGAGATCGCCCGCATCTGGCGCTCGGGCTGCATCATCCGCTCGGTGTTCCTGCAGGACATCACCAAGGCCTATGAAACCAATGGCGAGGTGGTGAACCTGCTCCAGCAGCCATCCTTCTCGGCCCGCGTCACCGCCGGGCAGGGCGCCTTGCGCAGCGTTGTCCGCAAGGCGGTTGCCGGCGGCATTCCGGTGCCGGCCCTCTCGGCCGCGCTGGCTTACTTTGACGATTATCGCCGCTCGCGCGGCACCGCCAATCTGATCCAGGCCCAGCGCGACCTGTTTGGCGCCCATACCTTCCGTCGGCTCGATCAGGACGGGGTGCACCACCATCAATGGCCGGCGGTCTGAGCATGCGCAACCAGGACAAGCGCATGAATTCCCAGTCCCTGGCCGTCGACCCCTTCGACTACGTGCTGTTCGGCGGCGGCGGTGATTTGGCCGAGCGCAAGCTGCTGCCCGCGCTTTATCATCGCGACCGCGATGGGCAGCTGCCTGCCGAGGCTCGGGTCATCGGTGTGTCGCGCACCGCGCGGACCGACGAGGATTATCGCGCCTTTGCCCAGGAGGCGCTCAAGGCCCATGTCGCGGTCGGCGATCTCGACAGCGACGTCGTCGCGCGTTTCGTGTCCCGCCTTCATTACCTCAGCGTCGACGCACTGGGGGAAAGTGGCTGGGACGAGCTCAAGGCGTTTCTCGATGGGGTTGAGCCTGGCCGCATCCGGGCGTTCTATCTTGCCGTCAGCCCCACCATCTTTGGCGACATCGCCGCCAAGCTGGCGGCAAAGGGGCTGGTCACCGAGCAGACAAGGCTGGTGATCGAAAAGCCGCTCGGGCGCGACCTGGCTTCGGCCAAGGCGCTCAACGACGCCATTGCCACCCATTTCCGCGAAGACCAGGTATTCCGCATCGACCATTACCTGGGCAAGGAAACGGTGCAGAACCTCATGGCGCTGCGCTTTGCCAATGTGCTCTACGAGCCCGTCTGGAACTCCAACTTCATCGACCATGTGCAGATCACCGTGGCTGAAAGCGTCGGGCTGGAAAGCCGGGCCGGCTATTACGACAAGGCCGGCGCCTTGCGCGACATGGTGCAGAACCATCTGCTGCAATTGCTGGCCCTGGTGGCGCTCGAGCCGCCCGCGGCCTTCGAAGCCAATGCCATCCGCGACGAAAAGCTCAAGGTGCTCCGGGCCCTCAAGCCCATCGATGAGCGCAATGTCGGCCATCTCACGGTACGCGGGCAGTATTCGGCTGGCGCTTCTCCCGACGGCGCCGTCAAGGGCTACCTCGATGATCTCGGCGAAGCCCAAAGCGACACCGAAACCTTTGTCGCCATCAAGGCGGAAATCAACACCTGGCGCTGGGCGGGCGTGCCGTTCTACCTCAGGACGGGCAAGCGCCTGACCAAGCGCGCCTCCGAAATCGTCGTCACCTTCCGGCCCATCCCCTATTCGATCTTCGATGATTCCACCGGCCATATCGCGCAGAACCGCCTGGTCCTGCGCCTGCAGCCCGGCGAAGGGGTCAAGCAATGGCTGATGATCAAGAATCCGGGGCCGGGGGGCATGCGCCTGCGCTATGTGCCGCTCGACATGACCTTTGCCGAGGCCTTCAATGTGCGCCATCCCGACGCCTATGAGCGCTTGTTGCTCGATGTGATCCGGGGCAACCAGTCTCTCTTCATGCGCCGCGACGAAGTGGAAGCGGCCTGGGAATGGGTCGATCCCATCCTGCAGTCCTGGGGCGAAATCGACCTCAAGCCGCAGGGATATACTTCGGGCACCTGGGGTCCTTCAGGCTCCATTGCCCTGATCGAGCGTGACGGGCGCACCTGGCACGAGCCCGATTGACCCCGCGCCCGGTGCATTTCCCCGCGCAATTCATCACCTCAAGGAAAGGCCGCGCCATGTCATCGACGCTTGATGATTTTCTGCAGGCTTCAAGCGCAAGCCAACCCGCTTTGCGGTCGGCTGCCACCACCATCTCGCACCTGGCGCAAGCCGCCATCGCCTTGCACGCGGCCATCGCCTCGGGCCGGGTGCCCCAGGCTCCGGCGCCGGTGCAGGACCACACCAATGCCAGCGGCGAAACCCAGAAGTCGCTCGATCTTTATGCCGACCAGTTGTTCCTTGAAGCGGCACAAAAGGCTCCCGTCGCCTGGTACGGCTCGGAGGAACAGGACCTGCCCGTGCCCGTTGGCGAGGGCGAGCTGGCGCTGGCCATCGATCCCCTGGATGGCTCCTCAAACATTGAAACCAACATCGCGGTGGGCACGATCTTTTCGCTGCTGCCGGTTCCGGCCGAACACCAGAGCAACCCGGCCGGCATCTATAACCAGCCTGGCACGGCGCAACGGGCGGC
>JAQGKH010000222.1 GCA_028290225.1 Devosia sp.
GTGACGTTTTGCGTCGCGGTCCAATCGAGGTGAACGGTGCCGCTGGGATAACCGGCGCCGATGGCGATCTTGTGCATATAAACATCGCGGGCGACGTTGAGCAGCCCGCCACGTTCCGCCATCGCCAGCGCGACCATGGAATCGGGCTGGTTCTTGGCGCATAGCGTGACGCCTTCAAGCGGATCAACGGCGATGTCGACCTGCGGGCCTTCGCCCAGGCCGACGCGTTCGCCGATATAAAGGCGCTCGCATTCATGCTGTTCGCCTTCGCCGATCACGACGCGGCCATCGATGGCAATGGTTTGGAGCTCGGCTGCGATGCCCTGGACGGCGGCGGCGTCGGCCGCCTGCTCGTCGCCCTTGCCGCGCCAGTGGGCCGCCGCGATGGCGCCCCGCTCGGTGACCCGCACCAGTTCCAGCGTCAGGCGGCGGTGAAGATCGGCCGGGCTCGGGACCTTGGCCTCGTTCAGTCTCATGCTTGCTCCCCCCGGCCCTGTTGTTACCCCAGGTCGGGTATCAGAGCATTTCGATCCGGATCAACTGCGGTTGACCCACTATGAACCCGTCGGCCGCGATCTGCGCAAGCGATTCACGCACATCCGATTCCAAAGTCCGCTGGGTGATCATCACCACGGTGCGGATCGGCGTGCCGTCCTCGGCCACCGCTTTAACACCGAGATCGGACCGCTGGATGACAGAATCGATGGAAATGGACCGCTCGCCCATGCGGGTGGCGATGGCGGCCAGGGCGCCGGGCACGTCCTTGGCGCTGAGGCGGATGTAAAAGCCGCCTTCATGGGCGCGCATCGGCGCCTGTTTGTAGGGCATCAGCTCTTCGGAGGGCACGCCGAGCGGGGGCACGCGGGTGCCCCGGGCGATGTCGAGGATGTCGGAGAGCACCGAGGCCGCAGTGGGCGGGCCACCGGCACCAGGGCCGGCGAGCAGGAGTTCATGAACGTGATCGGTTTCGAGCGCGATGGCGTTCATCACCCCGTCGACGCCGGCAATGGCCGAGCCCTTGGGCACGAAAGTGGGATGCACGCGCTGCTCGATGCCGTGCTCGGTGCGCTGGGCGATGCCGAGGAGCTTGATCTTGTAGCCCAGTTCGGCGGCGACCTTGATGTCGTGCTGGGTGATGCTGGAAATGCCCTCCACCCGGATCTGGTCGGGGGCGATCTCGTAGCCAAAGCAGAGCGTGGCAAGGATGGAGAGCTTGTGGGCGGTATCGAAGCCCTCGACGTCGAAGCTGGGGTCGGCTTCGGCATAGCCGAGCGCCTGGGCGTCCTTGAGGCAATCGGCAAAGGAGATGTTTTCGTTGCCCATGCGGGTGAGGATGTAATTGCAGGTGCCGTTCATGATGCCAAAGACCTTGGCGATGCGGGCCGAGCCCAGCCCCTCACGCAGGGTCTTGATCACGGGGATACCACCGGCAACCGCGGCTTCAAAGCCGAGCTGGGCCGAGGATTCTTCGGCGAGGCGCGCGAGGGCGACGCCGTGCTTGGCCAGGAGCGCCTTGTTGGCGGTGACCACCGGGCGGCCGATCTCGAGCGCAGCCTTGACCGCGGCAAAGGCGGGGCCGTCCTCGCCGCCGATGAGTTCGACGAAGAGATCGATGCCGTCGGATTTGGCGAGCGCAACCGGATCATCGAACCATTCGAGGCCCGAAATGTCGATGCCACGGTCACGCGAGCGGGAGCGGGCGGCGACGGCGGTGACGACGATCTGGCGGTTGAGCTTGCGGGTAAGTTCGGCGCCATCGCGCTGCAGGATGCGCACGAGGGTGGCCCCGACATTGCCCAGACCCGCTACGCCGATGCGCAGTGGCGGCGCGGTTTCGCCTTCCCCAAACTCCTGCATGGCGCGCAGGATGCGGGCGCGGGTTTCGCTGCGCGGTTCGCGCCCTTCGCGCAGATCGAACACAAACAGTGGATCACCGGCCACGGTGCGCCCGAACCGGGTCGGGGTCCAACCCCGGGCGGCAATGAAAGATTCAACGGATTGGCGGAAAGACTTGATATCGCTCATGGGCGCGCATCTGCATAGGAAATCCCCTAGAGGTCAATAGGAGTTGCCGGGCCGCCCCTGCCCTTTCCCCGCTCATGCCGGGGTGGGGCCAAGACGAGCGGGCGGCGCGATGGTGACGCACCACAGAATCTCGGCTGCTTGCCTTGACTTTGCCGCATAGCAGGAGAGACAGCATGCCGCACCCCCGCCACCTGACAAAAAGGGCTGCGAAAACAGCCAGTTATCGCTAGCTTACTGTTCTTGACACTCGTAGGGGTCGCCACTATGTTGCGGCCACTTAGAAAAGGGCGCCCTGCCAAGTGCAGGTTCAAGCCGGCCGAGGGGAAGAGGCGGATGCAAGAACCGCAGGAAACCAAAGGCCGGCCAAGCGCTGCAGGGGTGACGCGCGATCTGGCATCGCGTATTGCCCAGGCCAAGCGGGAGCGGGATCGCGAGGACAACAGAGCCTCGGTGAACCACTCCCAGCAGGCGAGCGGTCTGGCGCGCGGCATGCGCGTCGGGTCCGAATTCGTCGCCGCCATCCTGGTTGGTACGGGTATCGGTTACCTGATCGACCTTGGGTTGGGCACCAGCCCCTGGGGCTTGCTCATCCTGCTATTGGTGGGCTTTGCTGCCGGAGTATTTAATGTCATCCGCGTGGTGACGGAAATGAACGCCGTTTCGCCGCCTCCGCCGGGCTCCGATCTGGGACCTGAGCCGGATGAGGAAGAGCGGGATAGATGATGACGCGCAAGGGGCTCTCCATTGGCCGGTACTGATCCGATCCACCAGTTTGTCATCGAAGACATTTTCCCCATTGCCACCATTGGTGGCGATGGCACGGAGGGCTCGGGCCTCCATTTCGCCTTCACCAATTCCTCGCTCTATATGGTGCTGGCGGTGGTGGTGATCACCGGCTTCCTGTTGCTGGCCAGCAGCCGGCGCAGCATCGTGCCCGGGCGGCTCCAGTTGCTGAGCGAAATGCTCTACGAGTTCATCGCCAATATGCTGCGAAGCTCGGCCGGCACCGAAGGCATGAAGTTCTTCCCCTTCGTGTTCTCGCTGTTTGCCTTCGTGCTGGTGGGGAACCTTTTTGGCATGTTCCCCTATGCCTTCACCTTCACCAGCCACATCATCGTCACCTTCGCGCTGGCCATGCTGGTGATCAGCGTGGTGTTCATCTACGGCGTGGTGCGGCACGGCTTCAAGTTCTTCAAGCTGTTTGCCCCGGCGGGCATTCCCACCCCGATCCTCTTCATCGTGGTGCCGATCGAAATCGTGTCGTTCCTGTCGCGGCCGATCAGCCTGTCGGTGCGTTTGTTCGGCAATATCCTGGCCGGCCACATCACGCTCAAGGTGTTCACCGGCTTTGTGGTGACGCTGGGCGCCGCTGGTTTTCTTGGCTGGATGGGCGCCATCCTGCCGCTGTTCATGGGCGTTGCCCTGACGGCACTCGAATTCCTCGTCGCAGCAGTGCAGGCCTATGTGTTTGCAGTGTTGACTTCGATGTATCTCAACGACGCGGTTCACCCTTCACACTAGGCGTTGAGTTTTTCCCCGGCGAACCCGCCATACTCTTTGACCCCTCGAAAGGACTACCCAAATGGACGCTGAAGCCGCAAAGTTCATCGGCGCTGGTATTGCAACCCTCGGAATGGCCGGCGCTGCCCTTGGCGTGTCATCCATCTTCTCGAACTTCCTGACCGGCGCGCTGCGCAATCCATCGGCTGCCCCTTCCCAGGTCGGTAACCTGATCTTCGGCTTCGCCGTGACCGAAGCACTGGGCATCTTCTCGTTCCTGGTTGCGCTGATCCTGCTGTTCGTCGCCTAATTTCAGGCAGCACGACGCTTACGCAGCCGGGGTTTCACCCGGCTGCCTCCTTTTGACCGGCCCAAAGCCGGTGCTTTCCCGGATCGAACGGAACCCAGCCGATGGCCACGCCAGCCTTCGCCCAAGAGGCGGAAACCCCGAGCGAGCAGAACCTCGACACGGTTATTGATGTTCCCCATGGGGAGCCTATCGAAGGTGCCACCGGGCATGACCCGGCTGCCGAGCAACACGGCACCGAAGTCGGCGCAGGTGAGCATGACACCGGGGTGTTCCCGCCGTTCGATCCCGCCACTTTCCCCTCTCAGCTGTTGTGGCTGGCGATCACTTTCGCCGCGCTTTATCTGCTGATGAGCAAGCTGGCCCTGCCCCGCGTCGGCTCCATCATCGCCGAGCGCAAGGCCCGGCTGGATGCGGATCTCGCGGCAGCCGATGCGAGCCGCCAGAAGACCGACGCGGCCATTGCGGCTTATGAGGCAGCGCTGGCCGCCGCCAAGAGCAAGGCGCAAGGCATCGCCACCGAAACGCGCGAATCCATCCAGGTGGAGCTCGCCGCCAAGCGCCAGGCGGTGGAAACCGATCTGGCCGGGCGCATGAGCGCAGCCGAAAGCCGCATTGCCCAGACCAAGGCCGCCGCGCTGACGCAGGTGGATGAAATCGCGGCCACAACGGCACAAACCATTGTTGCCCAGCTGGTTGGCGAGGTTGTTTCGCCCGACAGCGTGCGCGCCGCAGTCGCCAAGGTTGGCAAGGAGTAAGCAGCATGGAATGGATGGACAACAGCTTTTGGGCTACCGTCGCACTGGTGCTGTTCTTTGTGGTTGTCGCCTATTTCGGCGTCCCCAAGACCATTGGCAAGATGCTGGACGGTCGCATCCGGCAGATTGCCGACGAGCTCGAAAGCGCCAAGCGCCTGCGCGAGGAAGCTGCGGCGCTGCTGGTGGAATATGAGCAAAAGCGCGTCGCCGCCGAAAGCGAAGCGGAAAGCATCATCGCCAATGCCCGCGAAGACGCGGTGCGGCTGACCGCCGAGGCGCAGACCTCGCTGGCCGAACTGGTGACACGGCGCACCAAATCGGTGGAAGACAAGATCGCGCAGGCCGAAGCGCAGGCGATAGCCGAAGTGCGGGCGCGCTCGGCCGATCTCGCCATCGAAGCGGCGCGTGTGGTGTTGACCGACGAGATGAACAATCGCGGCGGCCAGGTGGTCGACCGGGCCATTGCGGATGTGGGTTCGCGGTTGAACTGATCGCGGTGACATTGGAAGTTTGAAGAAGGCGGGTCTTGGACCCGCCTTCTTTGTTTTTGGGGTCTCATGATGTACAGGCGCCTGGGTGCGTGACACATCGACCCCCACCCCTGACCCCTCCCCTCAAGGGGGAGGGAGACGCAGGAGCCGAGGGGTTTTGGCGGGCGGGGACAAAGAGGCGGCCTGGCGCCGGCACCTGGTTGGATCTCACGATCCGTGGCCAGGTCGGGCACGAACCGGCGGGCTCTTGTGCTTCCCTCCCCCTTGAGGGGAGGGATCGAGGGTGGGGGTCCGTCAGTGGGTCTCATAACCACCCCCTCCCTAGCCCTCCCCTCAAGGGGGAGGGAAGGATGAAGCCGAGAGTTTGTGGCAGGTCGGACAATGCTGCGGTGATTGCTGGATGAGTCCGAATGTGCCCTGCGGCCTGAACCCCCACCCCTGACCCTCCCCTCAAGGGGGAGGGAGACGCAAGAGCCGCGGGTTTTGGTCGGCGGAGACAAAGAGGCGGCCCGGCGCCGACACCTGGCTGGAGCTCACGATCCAGGGCCAGGTCTGGCACGAGCCGGCGGGCACTTGTGCTTCCCTCCCCCCAGGG
>JAQGKH010000224.1 GCA_028290225.1 Devosia sp.
CGGCATTGCCGAGGTGGTGACCGCCGTGGCGCAGGGTAACCTCAAGCGCAAGCTCGCGGTGGATGCGAAGGGCGAAATCGCGGCGCTCGCCGAAACCATCAACGGCATGATCGAAACCCTGGCGACCTTTGCCGACCAGGTGACCAACGTGGCCCGCGAGGTGGGTATCGAAGGCAAGCTGGGCGGCCAGGCCCGCGTGCCGGGTGCCGCTGGCTTGTGGCGCGACCTCACCGACAACGTGAACCAGCTGGCGGCAAATCTCACCACCCAGGTGCGCGCCATCGCTGAAGTGTCCACCGCCGTGACCAAGGGCGACCTGACGCGCTCCATCTCGGTGGAAGCATCGGGCGAAGTGGCCGCGCTCAAGGATAACATCAACGAGATGATCCGGAACCTCAAGGATCAGACCCTCAAGAATGCCGAGCAGGATTGGCTCAAGACCAATCTGGCGCGCTTTTCGCGCATGCTGCAGGGCGAGCGCGACCTTTCAACCGTGTCACGCCTGATCATGAGCGAGCTGGCTCCGCTGGTGAACGCCCAGTATGGCGTGTTCTATGTCACCAACCGCGAGGACACCGAGACGCGGCTGGAACTGGCGGCAAGCTATGGGGCCGAAAGCAGCACCCAGATCAAGAGCCAGCTGGCGCTTCGCGAAGGACTGATCGGCCAGAGCGCCGCCGACAAGCGCGTGATCATGCTGGACGAGGTCCCTGCCGATTTCCTCAAGATCACCTCAGGCCTGGGCGCCGCCGATCCGGCCAATGTGATCATCCTGCCGGCGCTGTTCGAAGAAGAAGTGAAGGCGGTGATCGAGCTGGCCTCGTTCGGCGAGTTCAACGACACGCACCAGTCCTTCCTCAACCAGCTGATGGAATCGGTGGGCATCGTGCTCAACACCATCGCGGCAACCATGCGCACCGAGGGCCTGCTCAAGCAGTCCCAGCTGCTGACCGCTGAACTTCAGGCGCGCCAGTCCGAACTGACCAAGAAGCAGGAAGAACTGCACGCCACCAACGAAGAGCTGCAGGAAAAGGCCCAACTGCTTGAGAACGAGAAAAAGCAGGTCGAGAACAAGAACCTCGAGATCGAAATGGCCCGCCGGGCCCTGGAGGAAAAGGCCGAGCAGCTGGCGCTGACCTCCAAGTACAAGTCCGAGTTCCTCGCGAACATGTCGCATGAATTGCGGACCCCATTGAATTCGCTGCTGATCCTGTCCAAGCTTTTGGCCTCGAACCAGCAAGGCAATCTCAACGACAAGCAGGTCGAATTCGCGCGCACGATCAACGCGGCGGGCACGGATCTGCTCAACCTCATCAACGACATCCTCGACCTTTCCAAGATCGAGTCCGGCACTGTCTCGATCGATCTGGGCGACGTGAAGCTGATCCAGCTGCGCCAGCATATGGAACGCACCTTCCGCCAGCTCGCCAACGACAAGGGGCTGGCCTTTACCATCGAGATCGATCCCAGCCTGCCCGAAACCATGCGTACCGACGAAAAGCGCTTGCAGCAGGTGGTGCTGAATCTCTTGTCGAACGCCTTCAAGTTCACCGCGCGCGGCGAAGTCAAACTGCGCTTTGGCCTTGAAGAAACAGCCCCCAGCCATCGCGGTCGCCCCGCACCGCGCATGCTGTCGGTCGCGGTCACCGATACCGGCATCGGCATTCCCGAAGACAAGCAGAAGCTCATTTTCGAGGCTTTCCAGCAGGCCGACGGCACCACCAGCCGCAAATATGGCGGTACCGGGCTGGGGCTGTCGATCAGCCGAGAAATCGCCAATCTGCTCGGCGGGGAGCTGCGGGTGCAGAGCATGCCGGGCAATGGCTCGACCTTCACCCTGGTCGTGCCGCTCGACGGACCGCAGACGCTGAGCCTGCAGCACAACGACACCGGACTGGGTGAACTGGGCGTCCTGACCGCCGGTGTAGCCTACGAAATGTCGGACACCGATGATCGTAACGACCTGCAGCCGGGTGACAAGGTGATCCTGATCGAGGAAGACGATCCCACCTTTGGCCGTATCCTGCTCAACGTCGCCCGCTCGGTGGGTTTGAAGGCCGTCTTGTCGCCCGCTGGATCGGGCACATTGGCCCTGACCCGCAAGATCATGCCCGATGCCGTCACCCTCGATCTGGGCCTCGCCGATATCGACGGCTGGGTCTTGTTCGATCTGCTGCGGCACGATGCCAAGACCGGGTCGATCCCGATCCATGTGATCTCCGGAGCCGAGAACGCCGCCGGTCTGTCCGACAAGGGTGCGGCAAGCGTGCTGCTCAAGCCGGTAGACCAGGAAGAGTTGACGGAGGTCTTTGCCTCGATAAAGGAGCATCCACACAGCCGTCATCGCAACGTGCTTGTGGTCGATGCCGATGCCGAGCGGCGCCTGGCGACCAGCGAAGCGATCCGCGATGGTTCGACCTCGGTCACCGGGCTGGATTTCCTGCCCGCCAACAGCGATGAAGCGGTGTTGCATCAATACAGCCATATCGTCTTCTCGGTTGGTCAATCCGCGGCCGAGGACAAGGCGGCGCTGGCCAATCTGGCTCATCAGAACGAGGCGGCGCTCGCAGCCACGGTGATCTTTGGAGCAAGTGCGGAAGCTCTGTTGGCGGATGCCAACCAGCCAGCCCTGAAGGGGCTGCCTCGGGCGGCGAACCTGGCGCAACTGGCGCAAATCCTGGAGCGACCCTCGGCAGCGAGTGTTGCTGTTGAGGAACGGGGTGTCATGCAGGACCTCGCCGGCACCAAGGTGCTGATCGTGGACGATGATATCCGCAACATTTATTCGCTCACCAGCCTGCTCGAAACCTGCGGCATCGAGGTGCTCCATGCCGAAGGCGGCCGCGAAGGGATCGAGATCCTCCAGCGCAACACGGATGTTCATGTGGCTCTAGTCGACATCATGATGCCGGAAATGGACGGCTACGAGACCATGGGGGAGATCCGCGGCCGCCCGTCCCTCGCCCATATTCCGCTGATCGCCGTCACCGCCAAGGCCATGAAGGGCGACCGACAGAAGTGCCTCGATGCAGGAGCGTCGGACTATATCGCCAAGCCCGTGGACCTTGACCTGCTGCTGGCGCTGCTGCGCGTCTGGATTGGCCGCTCCCGCAAGCAAACGCCCTCCAGCATGATCGCGAGCGGCGCATGAGCCTTCCATCGGCCACCGCTTCCACTCCCGTCGCGTCCGAGCAGACGGCGGGAGCGGAAGAACCGCAATGGAGCACGCGGCCGCGCGTGCTTCTGGTTGACGACGACCACCGCAACCTGCTCGCCCTGAGCGAAGTGCTGGAGGATGTGGCGGAGATCGTGACCGCCGATTCCGGTACTGAAGCGCTGCGCCACCTGCTCAAAGGGCAGTTTGCGGTTATTCTGCTCGATGTCCTGATGCCCGGGCTGGACGGCTATGAAACCGCCAAGCTGGTGCGGATGCGTGAACAATCGCGCGACACGCCGATCATCTTCCTGAC
>JAQGKH010000249.1 GCA_028290225.1 Devosia sp.
GGCGGCGATGGCAACGAGCAGCAAGCCGACAATGGCGAGGGACGCCAGCGCGTTCAGGCCGGCCAGTGAAATCCCGAGGAAACGGAACTGCACCACGTCGCAGCCCACTACATGGGCCGCGTTGAGATCGCCGAGCGCCTCGAAGCTGACGCCATCGCCAACGCCGGTGCAGGCGGTGGGGCCGGGCCAGAAGCCCCATTCCACGCCGGCATGATAGATTCCCATATAGGCGCCCCAGGCGAAAACGGCGGTGGTGATGGCCATGGCCAGATACCAGACGGGCAGGGGCAGGCGGTTCCAGGTGATCAGCACGACCAGCAGAATGGGCAGGCCGTAATAATAGGCCAGGCGCTGTTCAAGGCAGAGATCGCACGGCACAAGGCCGCCAAACAGCTGCGACGCCCAGGCGAGCCCAATGGCCAGCACCCCCAGGGCAAAGGCCAGGCCGGCGCTTTTCTTGTCGAGCGGATGAAAAATCGAGGCGGCCATGGTGGGTTCCGGAATAGGGCTGGGCTGTTGAGCGTGGGATAACGGGGACGAGGGGCAAAAACCAGACCAGAACGGCGATGTGATGCTAGTCGCCGGGCAGGGTGATGCCCAAGGCCTGGCGCAGGGCAATCGCATTGGCGGGCGCGTGCAGTTTGTCCTCGTGCACGAACAAGGCGAACACATCGTGCCCCGCTGCGTCCCAGCTGCGGATCTGCTCGGCCCAATCGGCGATGTCGGCGGGCGTGTAGCCGGTGGCATCGGGGCGGGCGGGGCCCTGCAGGCGACAATAAGCCCAATCGGCGGTGAGCGCGCGAGCGGGCTGCGCGGGGGTGTCGCTGATCACCAATGCCGTGTTGTGCCGGGCCAGCAGTGCACGCGCTTGGGGTACATCCCAGCTGGGGTGGCGCGCCTCGATAGCGTGGCGAATCGGGCCAATGCCTGCGGTGTCGAGAAAAGGCGGGGTCTTGAGGCGCTCATCGGCATCCTGCGCCAGCGCCACATAATCAGCGCCCGTGCGGGGCAGCAGCGCCAGAAAGGTTTCGAGGACCGCCAAGTCGAGCGCCAGATTGGGCGGCAGCTGCCATATAAAAGGCCCGAGCTTGGCGCCAAGCGCGAGCGGGCCCGAAGCAAAGAAATTGGCGAGTTCGGCGCGGCAATTCCTCAGGCGGCGGATATGGGTGACCAGTTGCGGGCCCTTGACGGAGAACACGAAGCCCTCACGGGTTTCGGCGGCCCATTTGCCAAAGCTTGCGGGCTTCTGGTTGGCCCGGAAAGTGGCGTTGATCTCGATGGTGCCGAGCCGGGAGCTGCTCCAGGCGAGCTCCCGCTTTTGCACCAAACCATCAGGATAGAACGTGCCGCGCCAGGGCTCGAACACCCAGCCAGCCGTTCCGGTCCTGATGGTCATGGTTGATGCATGTCCCGCACTAGAACTTGTAGTTCAGGCCGGCGCGCACGACGCTGAAGCGCTGGGTGCCGTCCACCGAGCCGCCGGGCAGGCCGCTATAGGTCTGGGTGCCCAGATCGACATAGAGGTATTCCGCCTTGATGGTCAGGTTGTCGGTGGCCGCCGCTTCCAGGCCCGCGCCCACGGTCCAGCCCAGATGGGTGTTGGACTGCGAGGTCACGACATTGGCGGCGTCGGTGGTGCTCATGGTGCCGCGGCCGACAGCGGCGCCGGCGGTGACATAGGGCATGACGCGGTCAAAGGCCATGCCGGCGCGGCCGCGCAGGGTGCCATAAGCGTCGATGCCCGATTCAAAGGTGCCGGCGGCGCCGATATCCTCGTCAAAGCCGATGGACGACCACTGACCGTCCGCTTCCACGCCGGCGATGAAGCCGCCGCCCATATCCATGTTGTAGCCGACCTGGCCGCCGGCCGACCAGCCGCCGGTGTTGTCTTCGATTTCGGGGCCGCCGACCGTGGCTTCCCGAATGCTGCTGCCCCCGCCGTAGCCCGCGTTGACGCCCGCGTAAAAGCCGGACCAGTTGAAGGCTGAGGACGATGAATAGAACGGTGTCGCTGCCGCGCCGCCGTTCCAGGACAGGTCGGCGCCCTGTGCCGTTCCGGTCAGCAGAAGCGCTCCACCCAATACGATCGCTGCATGCTTCATGATAAACCTCGTGGAAAGATGTCCCCGCAAAATGCGCAGAGAATCTTAATGGCGCGGAAACCAACAAGGTTAACGGCGGCGCATTGCGCAGTTTGATGATCACGAAGTTCTGAACGGGTGAGTGGAACCGCTCCAGAGGGGTGGCTGCGCCGGGCGACGAGCACCATTCTGGCCCAAAGCTGATGGCCGCTAGGGGCGCGAAGGTGAAGGCGGGTGGGGCTGGCGGTGGCGATTACCCCAGGGCAACTGACTTCAGCGGCGGGGGAGCCATTACCGCCTTGTCCTTGCCGCTGGTCTTGGCCTGATACAGCGCCCTGTCGGCACTCGCCATCATCTCGCTCAGTGGCTCGCTTTGGTGGCGCGCATGGATGCCGATACTGATGCTGAGCGGAAATTGCGGAGGAAGGCCCGCAACCGTGATGCGTGAGAATTCCAAGCGCAGGGCTTCGGCCGCAGCCAGCAGGTCGCTGCGCCGCGACTGG
The DNA here is from genome assembly GCA_028290225.1 of Devosia sp. Classification (GTDB taxonomy): domain Bacteria; phylum Pseudomonadota; class Alphaproteobacteria; order Rhizobiales; family Devosiaceae; genus Devosia. Next base: position 2,585 of record JAQGKH010000249.1, read on the forward strand.
CGATAGAACAGGGTGAATTCCTCACCACCGGTGCGCCCCACCAGTTCGGTTTGCCCGTGCACCGCCAGAACCTTGCCCGCGGCGGCGATAACCTGGTCCCCGGTCAGGTGGCCAAACCGGTCATTGACCTGCTTGAAATTGTCGATATCGACCAGCATCACCGCTGATGGCGGGTGGCCTTCGGGGCGCAGCCCCATGGCCCGGCCGACACTGGTGTCAAAGCCGCGCCGGTTCAACAGGCCGGTGAGATAATCCCGATCGGCTTCCGCGCGCGCGTCACCCACGGCGCGGTTGGCCCAGCCCGCAAAAAACGCCAGCGCCGTCGTGGCCGCCAGCAGCGGGGTTGATGCCTGAACCGTGGCCCAGTAATCGGAGGCCTGGAGGGGCCCGCCAGGGTTGGTGTCGATGGCCCTGGCCAAGGTGGCGATGGGGCGGGCCATGGACAGGACCGACAAGGCACCTCCCAGGGCCACGAACAGCCAGTCCACAGGGGAGGCCGGTTTTGCCCGCACCAATTGCCAGATGGTCGCCAGGCCGAACACGGCAAGGGTGGCGTTGGCGGTATAGATTCTCCCCTCGGTGGAGGGCTCCACCAGCAGGAACCAGCAAAACAACATTGCGCCCAGCGCAAAGGTGCCCGCAAAGGTGGCGACTGGAATGGGCGCCCTGACCCGGACCAAGGCGCTGACACAGAGCGCGCCGGCGGCCAAAACGAACAGGAGGTTGACCGCGATGCGAAGGCCCGGCCCTTCCCAGGGCTGCAGGAAATCATGGGCAGCAAAGGCCAGGCCGCAACACAGAAAGGCCAGGCCAAGCAGCAAGAGATAGGCCTGATTTCGCTTGGCGCCCCACATCAGCAGAAAGGTCAGCGTGAAAACGCTCGCAATGGCCGGGTTCAACAGTGCGAAGATGAACTCACCGGTCAATTGTCAACTCATTACCTGGAGCAGGCGCGCTTATGTCGCGCCGGGCGGTTCAAGGAAGAGTTAAACTGGTTCCATCGCATTGCGCAAAAAATGAACGATCGGCAAACAGCCGGTTAACGGGTGGGCAGAAACCGATGCTGGTCGCGCGCAGCCCCGGGCCGGCCAGCGCAGGCGCTGCTGCACCCAGGCGGGAATGGGCTTGTTGCGGCAATGCAGTAAACGGGATTGGTGCCCCCCGCCGGACTCGAACCGGCACGCCTCGCGGCGGAGGATTTTGAGTCCTCTGCGTCTACCATTCCGCCAGAGGGGCACGGGCTGTGTCTAGCGCAAGGCGCCGCGCGCCGCAACTGGGTCGCGCATGGGGAAATCGAGCGCCGCCTCTGGCCGGGCATGCTTGGCGCAAAGGGTTGCGGCCGCTCCCCGCCCGGGTCCCAATCAACCCTGCAAGGCTGGCGCGGGTGGGGAGCGGTGGCACGGGTCAACCCCGGGCATAGGCGGCTTTGCGCGGCTGTTCGGCAGCGATGGCGGTTTCGCGCTGATCATAGATGGCCCGGGCGTCGATGATGGCGCCGTGGTGTTCGGCCGACCAGTTCCAAAGTGCCTGGATGGGGTTGGTCAGGGTCTTGCCCAGTTGGGTCAGGCCATATTCCACCCGGGGCGGTACTTCGGGATAGATGGTGCGGGTCACCAGCCCGTCGCGCTCCAGATTGCGCAAGGTCAGGGTCAGCATGCGCTGCGACACGCCGTTGATGGAGCGCTTGAGCTCGTTGAAGCGGATGGTGTCGTGGCGCGCCAGGATGCCAACCACCATGACGCTCCATTTGTCGCCGATGCGATTGAGCACATCGGACATGGCGGTGCAGTTGGAGCGATCGGCGGTGTCCTGGAGCGACATGGCAACCTGCGCAGGAGGGAAAGATGACCTTATATAGGCACGGTTCCTTTCTGTGCCTAGGCGCTGTTTCAGGCGGCCCGGGGCCAGCCGGTCCGCCTCGATGCCGGTTTCCGCTGGACAAGGCGGGTTCAAAAGCCCGTGGTCGGGCCGGTCAGCGCATTGAGGTCGAGCGGGGCCGCTGGTAAGAACGCGCGCCGTCCACAGCCCCGGAGTTCGCTTCCGTGCCGTTTGCCCGCCGTTTGCGCCTGTCCATTCTCGCCATTGTGCTGCAATGCCTGTGCCTTGGGGCGGTCGTGCAGGCCAACCCCATGCTCCTCGTGGATATGGACAATCTGGAGGTGCTGTATGCCGATGAGGCCGGGCAGCCCTGGCATCCCGCCTCGCTGACCAAGCTGATGACCGCTTATGTCGCCTTCGAGGAAATCCAGAAGGGCACGGTAACGCTGGAAACGCGGGTGGTGCTGTCGCGCCATGCCATCAACCAGGCGCCGAGCAAGTCGGGCTTGCCGGTGGACAGCGCGCTCAGCCTCAAGGACGCGCTTTATATCATGATCGTCAAATCGGCCAACGACATCGCCATGGCGGTGGCCGAAACGGTGGGCGGCAGCGAAGCGGGCTTTGTGGCCAAGATGAACGATGTGGCGGCGCGCATGGGGCTGAGCGCCAGCCATTTCGTCAATCCGCATGGCTTGCATGATCCCGAGCAAACAATGTCGGCGCGGGACCTGGCGGTGTTGTCGCTTTATCTGCGGCAGAACTTCCCGCAATACGCCGATATGTTCGGGACCGAATTCGTGCGGCTGGGCAAGGCGAAGCTCGAAAGCAATAATGCGCTGCTGACCCGGTTTGCCGGCACCACCGGCATGAAAACCGGTTATGTCTGCGCTTCGGGGCTCAACATGGTGGTCACGGTGGAGCGCAATGGCCGCCGGCTGCTGGCGGTGGTGCTCGGGGGCTCCTCGGCGCGCGATCGCAACGAGCGGGCGGCGGAACTGGTGTTGCGGGGCTTGTCGGGCGCCGCCAAACCGAGCGGGCAATCCGTGCTTGCCGTGGTCAACAACCCGGCCGCAGCGCCGGTGGACATGCGATCGCGCATCTGCGGCAAGGATGCGCCGGCTTACGTGAAGGAGCAGGAGGCCAGTTTCCCCATGGGGCTCAAGGGCAAGCCGAGCTATCTCAGCGATATCGTGCCGCCCCAATCCTATGTGGCGACCAATCTGGGGCGGGTGCGGGTGGGGATCGAACTGCCCCGGCCGCGCCCCGAGCACGCGCCGGCATTTCCCATCGCCAGCGCCGTGGTGGGGATCGAGGCCGAGCTGCGGCCTGGGATGACGGTTGCCGGAACCGGGCCGGTGCCCATGCCGCGGCCGCGACCCAATCCCTAGCGGCGAACCAGCTCGAAGCGCAGGTGATCGCCGGCGTCGGTGACAAGGCAGTCATGGCCGTGCTGGCGGCAATATAGCGGGATATCGATCCGCGCCATGGGGTCGGTGGCCAGCACCACCAGCGCGGCACCGGCCGGCAGGCT
>JAQGKH010000257.1 GCA_028290225.1 Devosia sp.
CTTGCTCGGGTTCGCGCACAATCCCATGTCAAGGCAGACCTCCCCCAACGTGTTTGGCAATTGACCGACAAGCCCGTCGACGTCTCGTCCGTACCCCATGAAACCATTTTTCCCGGTCCTGCCGACAAGACCGTGGAGTTTCATTCCGAAAGCGGCCGCGCCATGGTCTGGTGGACATCGCAACCCTCCGGTGCCTTCCAGATCGTGCAGCGCCGGCAGTCCGGCTGGGTCAACTGGGGCAGCAACGGCGAAAACGAGTGTCCCGAACTGCCGGTTGGTGTGGAAATAAAGACCGCCTATGGGCCGTTCGCCAAGGATTGGGAAGCGATTGCCCATCAACTTGAAACGCCGCTGGTTGTTGACTAGCGACACCCTTGTTCGAACGGGTTTGGTTTAGCGCCAGCCCGTTCGCCCTGGACGCAAGCCAAGGCGCAAGGGCGGGTTTGTCTTGTGCTCTTGGGGCAAGCCAGCAAATACAAGCGGTCCGCAGCGCAGCACGGCGGTCTAGATCTTGGTGCTCGTGCTGCCGGACCTGGCCCCTTCGATGTCTTGGGTGGGGATCAACTGCAGCAGTTGGGTAAAGTCTATCATGTCGCGGCCCATTTTGGGGGAAACCGGGATCGCGCAGCGCATGAGTACGCGCGCCGGTACTGTCAAGGATGCGTTCGAGCGCGAATTCATCACCCCCTCGGGGCGCGTGGCCTATAACGACCAAACCTCCTACGCGCTGGCGATCCTCTACGATCTCCTCCCCGAGCAGCATCTGGAGGCGGCCAGGCGCTACCTTAAGGCCAGCATCGAGCGGGCCGGCGGCAGGATCGGTACAGGTTTCATCGGCACGCCGGCGCTGCTGCCAGCGCTGATCAAGATCGGCGAGCCGGAACTGGCCGCTCGCCTGTTTCTCCAGGAGGAAGTTCCAGGCTGGCTGTTCCAGGTGAAGATGGGCGCGACCAGTATCTGGGAGCGCTGGGACTCGCTGCGGGCAGATGGCTCCATCAATGGCGAGGAGATGAACTCGTATAACCACTATGCCTATGGCGCCGTATGCCAGTGGCTCTTTGAATCCGTGGCCGGATTCCGCCCCGATCCGGAAAACCCCGGTTTCAGGCACATCGTATTCGAGCCCACCATCATCCCCGAGCTGTCCCCCGTTTCTGCCCATCACGACGGGGCGACGGGACGGATCGAAGCTGGCTGGAGCGTGAGCGGCAAGCTGGTAACCTATTCAGTGACAGTGCCTGATGGCGCGCGCGGGACGCTGCGGCTGGGCGAGCGCTATCGGGCGGCTCGGATGAATGGACGCGAGCTCGCCCCGGGTATCGACGCCGAACTCCTGGCCGGGCAGCACACGATCACCTTTGAGCTGGCAGCCTGAAGTCTGGCCCGAGCCAAGGGCGCTGGCATCAGATCCCTGTCGAGCCGAGGGGCGCGGTACCGGCTGGCTCGAGGGATGGGTCTTGCCGCGTTTCAACCAAGCTTGCCAACACACTGGCGGCGACTGGCAGCACCTCGTCATCGAACATGTATTCAGGGTGATGCAGCGGCGCGCTTCCCTGGTGTCCCAACATCAGGTAGGCGCCGGGAACTACCTGCAGGAAATCAGCGAAGTCCTCGCTGCCCAGGCTCGGTCGCATGGACTGGACGAGGTTTTCCGGGCCAACCACAGTCGCCGCAACGGCGCGGGCTCGCTTTGCACTGCGGGCATCATTGACGGTGACGCTGAACATTTGCCGATTATCGATCTTGGCCGTCAGGTCATGGGCCGCGGCAACGCCGTTGGAGATACGGTGGAGGGCCTGGCGCAGCGTGTTGGCGACGCCATTATCGAAATAGCGCAGGGTTCCGGCCAAATGCGCCGTTTCGGGCAGCACGTTGTAAGCCGACCCGGCCTGCAGCCGGGTGACGGACAGCACTGCCGCATCCGTGGGATCGATGTTGCGGCTGACAGCGGTTTGCAGGGCGCCAACCAGTTCACCGGCGGCGGGAAGCACGTCCCGGCCGAAATGTGGCTGCGCCGAATGGGCGCCTCGGCCCACAAGGGTGATATCAAAGAAATCTGCCCCGGCCATGACCGGTCCCGGCATCACGCTGACCTTGCCCAGATCAAGGTCCGGCCAATTGTGCCAGCCATAGATTTCGTCACAGGGGAAGCGCTCGAACAGGCGATCGGCCAGCATGGCGCGGGCGCCGCCCAGCCCTTCCTCGGCCGGCTGGAAGATGAAGACCACCGTACCGTGGAAATTGCGACTATGGGCGAGATAATGCGCCGCCATCAGCAGAGAGGTGGTGTGGCCATCATGACCGCAGCCGTGGAACAGGCCCTCGATGGTAGAGCGCCAGGGCACATCGAGGCGCGACTGCATGGGCAAGGCGTCCATGTCGGCGCGCAGCCCGATGGTCCGGCCTGGGCCTTTGCCATGCAGCACGCCGACGACCCCGGTGCCACCGATCCCCGTTGTGCACTCAATGCCCCAGCTTCGGAGCCGGTCAGCCACAATGCCGGCCGTGCGGAATTCGGCGAAGCCGAGTTCAGGATGGGCATGCAGATCCCGGCGCAGCGCCACGAAGTCGGCGGCATGCTTGCTGATGAAAGGATTGATATTCATGGCAGATCGTCCCCAGCCGCTTGGCCGGTGCGCCTTTCCGGGTTCCTAGGTGCGCTTGTGAGCGCGCACGAGATAGGCTGGCGTCAGCAGCCGCTCCACCTGGCGCACGATGATGGAAGCGGTGAAGCTCATGACGAAATAAATGAAGGCCACCATCATGTAGACTTCCATGCTCTGGAAGGTGGAGGAGATGATGATCTGGCCGTTGCGCAGCAATTCATTGACCGCAATGAACGACACCAGGGCACAGTCCTTGAGCAGCGAGATGAAATAGCCGCCGATCGTGGGCACCGCGACAAGCAGCGCCTGGGGCAGGATGATGTAGCAATAGCTCTGCACGGTCGACATGCCGATGGAAACGGCAGCTTCCCGCTGCCCCTTGTCGACCGAGGCTATTGCCGAGCGGAACACTTCGGAAATGTATGCTCCCAGGTTCAGGCTGAGGCCGATGATCCCGGCCCAGAAGCCCGGCAGCGAAATGCCGATCTGGGGCAGGGTGAAATAGATCACCAGCAGTTGCACGATCAGCGGTATGTCGCGCCAGATCTCGACATAGGCTTTGAGCAGCCACCTGACCCATTTGGGTGCATGCAAATGCCCAAGAGCCACCAGCAGGCCGACGACCAGCGCGCAGCACATGCTGATGATGGCGAGCTGCAGCGTTACGCCAGCGCCTTGCAGCAAGGAGGGGAGATGCCTGGGTGCCCAGACAAACAGATAGTCGTACACGGTGATCGGCCTTGTTTGATTACGGGCTTGGCGCAATGAGATTGAGAAAGGCGTTCACGCGGGCAGAACCATTGCCCGAGAACAGCTCCTGCGGACTGCCCGAGGCAATGATCTCGCCCGCTTCCATGAAATGAATGGTGTCGCCCAGACGGCGGGCAAAGCTCATCTCGTGGGTGACGATCACCATCGTCATCCCTCGATCTGCCAGCTCGCGGATCACATCGAGAATGCCCGATACGAGTTCGGGATCAAGCGCCGAGGTGGGCTCGTCGAACAGGATCATGTCGGGATGCATGGCCAGAGCGCGGGCAATTCCCACGCGCTGCTGCTGGCCACCTGACAGTTCTGCCGGATAGGCATCGCCCTTGTCTGCCAATCCCACCGCGGCAAGCCTTTCGCGGGCCGTGGCCAGGGCTTCCTTTCGCGACCTACCCAGAACATGGATCGGCCCCTGCACCAGATTTTCCAGCACGCTCAGGTGCTTGAACAGATTGAAGTGCTGAAACACGATCGGTACCTTGGCCCGTACCTTGCGGATGTCCCGTTCGGGCGCGACCTGGAACGAGCCGTCCGTGCCCCAGCAAAGTTCGTGATTGTTGACCGAAAGATATCCGGCGGTCGGCCGCTCCAGCATGTTGATCGAGCGCAGCAGGGTGGACTTTCCGCTGCCGCTTGGGCCGATGATCATCACCACCTCGCCCTTGCGAACCTCCAGGTCGACGCCTTTGAGGACCTGATTGCCGCCAAATGACTTGCACAGACCACGAACGGTTAGAATTGGGCCGGGCACCTGCATGAGGTTTCCTTTGTTCCGAAAAAGGCGGCCGGCAGCCTTGCGCGCCGGCCGAAGGCGCTATTTCATCATGGCTTCGCGGGTCTGCTGATCGTCCCAGACGCCATAGCTTTCCAGGATCTTCTGGCGAGTGCCATCCGCATCCATGGCGCTCAGCGCCTCGTTGATGGCTTCCAGCAGGGCCGTGTCTTCGACGCGCACGCCCACGCCGACACCGCCAAGCTTGTAATCGGCCGCTTCATGCGCCTCCGCCCATTCGGGGGCGGGAATGTAGAGTATGGGTTCACCGACCGTACGGATGTCGGACATGGTTTCGGCAAAGCCCATGAACGTCATCTGATCGAAAATGATGGCGTCGACCTGCTTGTTGCGCAGCGCGATGAAGGGCTCGGCATAGGTGTTGAAGTCCTTGACCTCCGCCGCCAGGCCGCGCTCGACAAGGGAATGGGCAACAAGGCTGTCGGTCGAGCCCAGCATCGAGGCCAGGACCTTGCCCTTGAGATCAGCTTCGGACTGGGCGGGCGAATCTTCGCCTACGATGATAACGTCATAGGCCATGACATAGGGATTGCTCATGCCGATGCCGCCGCCCTGGATGCGCTCCTCAGTCTTGACGAGGCCGGTTACCAGCATGTCCCAGCGGTCGGCCTTGAGGCCGGGGATCAGCGTCGACCATTCGGTAACCACATATTCGAAGTCGGCAATGCCAAGGCGTTTGACCAGTTCCTTGGTCAAGTCCGCTTCGACGCCCTTGTATTCGCCGTTTTCCTCCCAGACGAACGGCTTGGTGCCCATCAGGCCGACGCCGACGCGGATGGTGCCTTCGGCGCGCGCCTTTTCCAGCGTGTCGGCCTGTGCAGCGACGGTGCCGAGGGCACTCGCCACCAACAGGGTAGAAATGGCGACTGCGCCAGCGATGTTTCTAAACATACCCATATGCACGTCCTCTGCTTTGCGTTGTTAAACCGGGATTCAGATGGCGCCGACGCCTTCTATCTCTATTTCGACATCGTCGATGCCGAGCTTTTTGAGCGGCACCAGGGTCAGAGCGGGCAGGCCGTTGGCGAAGAAGGGTTCGATGCGGGACATGACCGTGTCGATGTCCGCCGGGTCGCCATCGGTGGCATAAAACACTGTGACCTTTCCCAGGCAGTCCACGGTTTGGCCCAGGCCGCCCAGGATGGAAGCAATGCATCCCATGACATTGATGGTTTGCTTGCCCAGGTCCTTAGGATGCAGCGCTTGTCCGGTGACGGTGCAGGCCACCTGCCCGCCCGTGATGATCATGCCGTTAAGTTCCAGCCCCTGTTCGAACGAGACCGGGATCGGCCAATCCCAAACCCCTTTGGGCCAGCTGGTGCGGCGTGCCGCAGCGGTGCCGTCCGCATTTACCAGGCCCAGTGCTTCCTGGCGGATCAACTGGCCGGCAGGGTAGGGACCCGGAACCGGAACGCCGGTCGCGCCGGGCCCGGGCTTGACGAAGGCATCTGACCGCACCCGGGCGGCCATGGACCAATCGGCAGTGGTGCCAAAGCCGACATAGTAGGTGTTCAACTTGGCGATGCAGGAAGCGTCAGCCCCTACCTGCTCCAAAGCACCGGCTAGATTGTTGATGGTCGCCTTGGCCTGGGCGACAATGTCACCGGCATGGAGCGTGTTGCCGGCTTCATCCACCGACATCTGGGCGCCAACAAATACCAGGTCTGCCGCACGGATGGCGCTGGAAAAGCCATAGGGCCCAGGCGCGGTGCGCCTGGCGGCGGAACGGGGCGAGACAGGGTCGATGGCGATCGCCTCGAGCTGCAGCAGGCCGCCATTGGGAATGCTGGGCAAAGGAATGGCCGTCAGCACCGGGGCCGGTGTGCCGGGAACCAGTTCGCGCAGCCGTGCCAGAACCGCCGGCTCCTGAGCTACCAGGTCGTTGTGGTAAAACAATCCCAGCTTGACCACGTCCGAGAGCGAGGCGCCTGCCAGTGCCAGGGCGGCGGCGACCTTGGCGACGGCAATCTCAAGCTGCTCAATCGCGGTGGCAGGTTGGTCGGGAGCCGCGGATTGTGCCGAAATGAAAATGACATCCTGCGAGCGCCCGAAAGGCCGGGCGGT
>JAQGKH010000269.1 GCA_028290225.1 Devosia sp.
TCGGTGGAAATGGAGCGGATGCGCAGCAGGGATTTGAGGCGTTCCAGACTGCCCTCGAGCCCTTGGTCAACCTGGGCGAGGACGGCGTCAAGCGCGCTGGTGTTTGTCATCGATAGAATATCCTTTGGCAGCAATGGGCGGGACCATGGCGCGACAGGGAACCAAGGGCAAGTGACTCCGCTTGAGGAGTCGGAGAAAGCTCATGCCACGCGCCCACAGACCCGCAACACCGCCCCAGCCGCAATCGGCAGACTTCATCGCGCCCATGGAAGCCCGGCTCGTCGAGGCGCTTCCCAATGGCAATGGGTGGCAGTTCGAGCCCAAATGGGATGGCTTTCGCTGCATCGCGGTGCGGGCAGGCAGCGAGGTGGCGTTGTTTGCCAAGTCGGGCAAGCCGCTGGGCCGCTATTTTCCCGAAATGGTCGCCGCCCTGGCCGAACTGCCCGCCGAGCAGTTCGTGCTCGACGGGGAACTGGTGATACCCACCGGGGAGAGCCTGTCGTTCGACGCGCTCCAGATGCGGCTGCATCCCGCCGCAAGCCGGGTACGGAAGCTCGCCGCTGAAACGCCGGCGCTCCTTGTAGTCTTTGATCTGCTTGCCGACACCGGCGGGGAAAGCCTGCTGGCTCAACCGCTGGCCGGCCGACGCCAGAAGCTCGAACAATTGCTGGCAACCGCGCCCGAAGCGGCGCGCCTGCGCTTGTCGCCGCTCACCCATGATCGCGCCGTGGCCGAGCGTTGGCTGGAGCAGACCGGCGCGACCATTGATGGCGTTATCGCCAAGCGCCTCGATGCCGCTTACCAGAGCGGCTTGCGTGAGATGCTCAAGATCAAGCGTATCCGCACCGCCGATTGCGTGGTGGGCGGGTTTCGCTATGGCACCAACAGCCATGAAGTGGGATCCTTGCTGCTGGGGCTTTATAACGAGCAAGGCCTGCTCGACCATGTGGGTTTTACTTCGGGCATTGCCGCCAAGGAGCGGGCGGGCATAACCGAGCGCGTGCAGGCGCTGGCCGGGGGCGAGGGCTTTACCGGCGATGCGCCCGGAGGCCCCAGCCGCTGGAGCACCGAGCGCTCGAGCGAGTGGGTGCCCCTGCGGCCCGAACTGGTGGTCGAGGTACTCTATGATCACGTCACCGCCGGGCGCTTCCGCCATGGCACGCGTCTGCATCGCTGGCGCCCGGATAAGGCACCGCGCCAGTGCACTTTCGAGCAGATCGAGCCGCCACGTGCCGCGGATGGGCTCGCGGTTCTCAATCTTTAAGGATCATCATGGACGGCTTGCTTCCCGTGCTCGGCGTGGCTTTGATCGCTTGCCTTGCCTCACCCCTGGGTGGGTTCCTGGCGACGCGTATCCGCCCCTCATCCTTGTTCCTGAGCCTTGCCGTTGGCTTAGCCGCGGGGGTGTTGCTGGGCACTTTCGCCTTTGAGCTGGTGCCGAGTGCCCTGGAGCGTGCGCCCCTGGCATTGGTCGCTATCTGCTTTGCAGTCGGCTTCGCGCTGGTCTACGGGCTTGACCTGATGGTTAACCATGGCGCGCTTGCTGGCCCCGAGGCGGATCAAAAGCCCAAGGTTGATGCCAAGCAGAAGCGTCATAGCTCCGGGGCGCGCAAGGTCACCGTGATCGGCGCTGCGACCAGTTCGGAAGAGTTGATCGAAGGCCTGGCCATCGGGGTCAGTGCCGCCGCAGATCTGCGAGTGGCCTTGATCGTGGGCTTGGCGATCGTCATCGACAATATCAGTGAGGGGCTCAGCCTTGGAGCCCTCGATGCCAAGGCGGAGGGCCCGGGCGCCGCGCGCAAGACCATGCTGTGGACCAGCCTGATCGGGGTGTCGCTGTTTGCTTCGGCAATGGTGGGCTGGTTCTTGCTTAAGGATCTGCCGGAACCGGTCCTGGGCGGCCTGCTCGCCGTCGGAGCTGGCGCCATGTTCTACCTGACGGTGGGGAGCTTGCTGCCGGAAGCCGAGAGCCACCAGTTTCAACAATCGGCAGCCATTGCGATCGGCGTAGGTTTCCTAGTCGTCATGGTGCTCTCGAACCTGGAAGCAGGGGCCGGGTAGCGCAACAGCTCTCGATGGTCCGCGCGGCCTGCTGGCCGGCGGGCCATTGCTTTCCCATTGCCGCCCATGTTCTTAAGGGCGCCGTTGTTGGTTGTGTTGGAATTTGTTTGAAGCATGGTAGCACCGCAAAGGATCGGCGTTCTCACCTTTCACCGGTGTATCAATTACGGTTCGTTTTGGCAGGCACGCCAACTGGTCGAGGGGCTGCGGGCCCGCGGGCTTGATGCCGTGCTGCTGGAGCACGAGTCGGCGCGGGTGAACCGCTTGGAATGGCGCTGCGCGCTGCAGCCGCTGCTGCCGATCAAGACCAGCGTTGCCGATTATCCGCGCTATCGTGAAAAGATGGGCAAGTTCTTTGCCGCCTTCGAGCAATTGCCGTTGAGCAAGCGCTTTGCCCTCGATGCGCCCGAAACCATGGAGCCGTTCGAGCTTGTGCTGGTGGGGAGTGACGAGGTGTGGAACCTGCGGCACCCCTGGTATGGCGCAGTGCCGTTGTTTTATGGCGATGGTTTGCGGGCCGATAAACTGGCCTCCTATGCTGCCAGCTTCGGCAATTATCCGGCTGCCGACGGGCTGGATCCTTTCTGGGCGCAAAAGCTGGAGCAATTCGATGCCATTGCCGTGCGTGACGAGAACTCGCGCCGTTTGGTTCGGGATGCGCTGGGGATCGAGCCAGCTTTGGTGCTCGATCCCTGCCTGCAGTTTCCGCCCAAGGCCGAGCCGATGCAGACCGAAGCGCCATATCTTGCCGTTTATGGTCACGGGCTGCCCGGCTGGTTCCGGGATGGGGTGCGCCAGTTTGCCCTGGACCGGGGTTTGCGGCTGGTCAGCATTGGCTATCGCAACGACTGGGCCGATGAAAGCTGGATCGAAGCGGGGCCGGAGGAGTTTGCGCAGTTCATCGCCGGCGCCAGTGCCGTGGCCACCAACTTTTTTCATGGCTGCGTGTTCGCGCTGCTCAATAACAAGCCGTTTGCCGCGGCGCTTTCAGACTATCGCTCCAACAAGGTGCGCGATCTCCTGGCCACAGTGGGCGCCGAGCGCCACCTTGCCAGCGCCGAGACCCCAGAGGAGCATTACTTCGCGATGTTGGGGGAGAGGTTGGAGCCGGTAGTGGCCGAACGGATAGG
>JAQGKH010000347.1 GCA_028290225.1 Devosia sp.
ACTTCGTGCAGCCAGTTGTTCTCGGAGCGAACATTGGCGGGGAAATCTGCGCTGTTGTTGAGCTCGTTGATGTAGATGCCGCGATAGCCCACATCGGCAACGATCGCGCCGAAGTCGTAGCCTACGCCCACCATGCCGGCTGCCGCAAAGCTGGTGTTCTCACCCGAAGGAACCGGGAAGCCGTTGGAAGCCTCGATCGAGGACTCGTTGAAGGCGGCGCCTGCACCCACGCCAACATAACCGAACGCTCCGCCGGCAGCGTTATAGCCAAAACCATCGCCGCCCAGCGAAAAGTCGTAATACGCATTCGCCAGCGCAATGGTTGAGCGCAAAGCCAGCGTATAGTCGCCAGCATCGCCCGTAGCAACCAGACCGTCATTGGAAACATGGTCCACGGTCGCATCGAAACGCAGGCCGGTACCCGTTTCAAAGCCCACGCCGGCGCCAACGCTGTAACCGTAACCGGCTTCCTCGACGGGGAACGTTTCCTCTTCCGGGGTAACGCCGCAAACGACGCAATCGATCCCATACGCTTCGCGGGTCCACAGCGCATTACCCGCAGCGCTGCCGCGCAGGTAGAACGAGCCTTGCACGCCATAATCAACGTCGGGAATTTCGATAACCGGGGGATATTCCGGGAAGTCGGCCGCCAGTGCGGGGCCGGCGATAACAGTGGCTCCTGCCACCAACACCGCAGCGGTAAGCTTGCGCATGATTAAGACGTCCTTTGGTTGCCACGACATCAGTCGATTGCAGCCCAATATCGGACAACTTCCTTAAAGCTGGCTTAACCCTACCGCTTAACCCTAACGATCAGCTACTTACTGCCACAAACAACAACGCCGGCGGGTAGCCGGCGCTGGTTAGACTTTGTTTACTTCTTGAACAAGGATCAGGCCACCGCCTGGATTGCCGCTTCGATCTGCCCCACCACACTGGTCACCAGGGCGGCATCATCAGCCTCTCCCATGACGCGGATCACCGGCTCCGTTCCCGATTCCCGGATCACCAGCCGTCCCCCGCTCCCGAGCATTGCCCGGCCATCGGCCACAGCCTCCATTACCTGCTTGTTCTCCAGCGGCTTGCCCGTCTTGAAGCGCACGCTGCGCAGCAGTTGTGGCACCTTTTCGAACCGCGAGCACACCTCGGAAATCGGTTTGGAGTGCTGCTTCAGCACGGCCAGGAGCTGCAGCGCAGCGACAAGGCCGTCCCCCGTTGTGGTGAAGTCGGACAGGATGATGTGGCCCGACTGCTCCCCGCCCACATTGAAGCCCTTGGCCCGCATGGCTTCGAGCACATAGCGGTCACCGACCTGCGTGCGCTCCAGCGTCAGGCCCAGGGACATCAGATAGCGCTCGAGTCCCAGATTGGACATCACGGTGGCGACGATCCCACCCCCTGCGAGCATCTCGCGTTCCATCCAGCTCTGCGCAATTACCGCCATGAACTGGTCGCCATCGACCACATGGCCCTTCTCGTCGATGATGATCACCCGGTCCGCATCACCGTCCAGCGCGATGCCGATATCCGCGCGCACTTCGCGTACCTTGGCCGCCACCGCTTCGGGCGCCGTGGAGCCCACCTTATGGTTGATATTGAAGCCGTCGGGTTCGACGCCGATGGTGAAAACCTCAGCCCCAAGTTCCCAAAGGGCGATCGGCGCGACCTTGTAGGCAGCCCCGTTGGCGCAATCGAGCACCACCCGCAAACCAGTCAGGTCGATATTGCGCGGCAGGGTGCGCTTGGCGTATTCGATGTAGCGCGTCCGCGCTTCTTCATCGCGATGCGCCCGACCGATCTCCCGACCATGCGCCAGGAACTGGCTCATATCCCCATCGATGAGGCTTTCGATTTCCGACTCGACCTCATCGCTGAGCTTGTACCCGTCGGGGCGGAACAGCTTGATGCCATTGTCATCATAGGGATTGTGGGACGCTGAAATCATCACCCCGAGATCGGCCCGCAGCGAGCGTGTCAGCATGGCCACAGCCGGGGTCGGCATCGGCCCGAGCAGGTAAACATCCATGCCTACGGCCGTGAACCCGGCCGTCAAGGCGTTCTCGATCATATAGCCCGAGCGCCTGGTATCCTTGCCGATCACCACCCGGTTGCGGTGATCGCCGCGCACGAATTTTTGCCCGGCTGCCATGCCGACCTTGAGCGCCAGCTCGGGGGTGAGCTTGCTGCCATTGGCCAAGCCGCGTATCCCGTCGGTGCCGAAATATTTCCTGGCCATTGCCTTGCCCCTGTCCGCGCTGTCGCGCCTGCTGGCACGAACCCTATAGCACAACTGTTAAAGACGCTTTTCGGCGGAAAAACGGACGCTTGGCAACACAAAAAAGGCCGCCTCGCGGCGGCCTTCCGTATCGATCAGCTATTGGGCTGCGGCTCCAGCCCACCTTCGGGCGGCGCATCGGGCCGCTTCTTGGCCGGCTTGCCGGCGGCCGGCACACCCGAAGCCTTGGGTGCTGAGGGGCCGTTGTCATCGGGCCGCACCGGCTGATGGCCATCCATCAAGGCGCGCAACTCGTCCCCCGTCAGCGTTTCATACTCAAGCAACGCCTGGGCCACGGCTTCAAACTGATCCACATGCGTGGTGATGATCTCGCGGGCGGCCCGCTCGCCATCCTCGATCAGCTGGCGCACTTCCTGGTCGATCAGCTTGGCCGTGTCATCCGACATATTGTTCGACTGCGTCATCGAATGGCCGATGAACACTTCCTGCTCGCTCGACTTGTAGCGAACACGACCGAGCTTTTCGCTCATGCCCCATTCCATTACCATCGAACGGGCCAGGCTCGTCGCCATCTGGATATCGCCCGAAGCGCCTGATGTGACCTTCTCGGGACCGAACTTGTAGATTTCGGCTTCCCGGCCACCAAACAGCATGGTCAAGCGCGCCAGAGCCTTCTCGCGGCTGAACGAATAGCTGTCGCTCTCGGGCAGCGTCATCACCATGCCCAATGCCCGGCCGCGCGGAATGATCGTCGCCTTGTGGATCGGATCGATACCCGCGACCTTGAGCGCAATGATCGCGTGTCCGGCTTCATGGTAGGCCGTCAGCTTTTTTTCGTCCTCGGACATCGCCATGGTGCGGCGCTCGGCGCCCATCATGATCTTGTCCTTGGCGTCTTCGAACTCGGCATGGGTGACGAAGCGCTTGTTGCGCCGCGCCGCCATCAGGGCCGCCTCGTTGACGAGGTTCATCAGGTCGGCACCCGAAAAACCGGGCGTACCACGGGCCAGCACCTTGAGGTCCACGTCAGGCGCCAGCGGCACCTTGCGGACGTGAACTTTTAGCACCTTCTCGCGTCCCGCCACATCGGGATTGGGCACCACGACCTGCCGGTCGAACCGGCCCGGGCGCAACAGCGCGGGATCGAGCACGTCGGGGCGGTTGGTCGCCGCGATCAGGATGATGCCTTCATTGGCCTCAAAGCCGTCCATCTCGACCAGCAGCTGGTTGAGAGTCTGCTCGCGTTCGTCATTGCCACCGCCAAGGCCAGCGCCACGCTGGCGGCCAACGGCGTCGATTTCATCGATGAAGATGATGCAGGGCGCATTCTTCTTGGCCTGCTCGAACATATCGCGTACCCGGCTGGCGCCGACACCGACGAACATTTCGACGAAGTCCGAACCCGAAATGGTGAAGAACGGCACACTGGCTTCGCCGGCCACCGAACGGGCCAGCAAGGTCTTACCGGTACCCGGAGGGCCGACCAGCAGCACGCCACGTGGAATACGGCCGCCCAGCCGCTGGAACTTGCCGGGATCGCGCAGGAACTCGACAATCTCTTCAAGGTCCTGCTTGGCTTCGTCCACGCCCGCGACGTCCTCGAACGTCACCTTGCCATGCGACTCGGTCAAGAGCTTGGCGCGCGACTTGCCAAAGCCCATCGCGCCGCCGCGGCCACCGCCCTGCATCTGGCGTATAAAGAAGAACCACACCCCGATGATGACGATGAAGGGCAGCCAAGAGCTCAGCAGCACCGACCAGAACGGGCTCGATTCAGGCGCCCGGGCCGTGATCGACACGCCACGATCCTCGAGGCGGCTGATCACATCGGCGCCGGCCGGCATCACCGTTTCAAAGCGAGTACCATCGTTGAGCACGCCAGACACGACATCATCGGTAATGGTCACGCTCTGCACGCGCCCGCCTTCGACGTCGGAAACGAACTGGCTGTAGCTCTTGTCAGCCACCGAAATCGAGCGGGTGGACGACTGAAAGACCTGGAACAGGCCCATGAGCATAAAGAGGATAACCAGCCAAATGGCAAAGTTGCGGAAGTTTCCGTTCATCAATCCTGTCCCGGAGAGACCGACGCAACCAAGCTGCCGGTGTTAGCGCCGAATGTATGATCGGCATTGGGGCGTTACAAGGGCACTGCTGCTAGCGTTGGCGCCCGTCGTCTAGTCATTTTGTCGCGACGGGTTAATGCGGCCTCTCGAAGGGAGTTGCCTGCAAGCTCAGTCAACCAGCAGCTGCACCTGGATGCGCTTATCAAATGACCATCCACCAAGGGTCAACACACCCCCTTGGGCATTGCGGACAATGGGCGCAGTGCGGATCGCTTCGGCCGGCGCCGTCACCTTGAAACCCAGGAATTCCTCAAGCCGATGGCGCGGCAAATAGTCGGACACGCCGGCCGTTAGTCCCGGTTCATCCGAACCATTGGTGATCAGGAAGCGCTCGTCCCACACGAGCTCCGCTCCGGGCAGGAGGGCCGTATCGGGCGGCAGCACCCGCCCCGGCTCCCGCGCCACCGCAACGGCGCCGTCTTTTTCGCGCACCACGCAGCCCAGCAGTGTCGTCGCCTTGGCGGTGGTGCCGGCCGCCAGGGCTTGCTGCAGCCGCTCCACCTGCCCCAGGGCTCGTGGCTTTTGCCGGCCGCCCACGATGTTAAGCACCCGCGCCAGCACCCGCACCGCCAGTGCCGGGCTCAAAGCCAGCAGGGGATCCCGCTCGATCCGCGCTGCACCAAAACCATCGATGCGCACCATGGCCTCGAACGCCCCATCAGCCATCTGCCCCAGCGCGTGGTCGGCCTCGCCCATCCGCTCGGCGAAAATGGCGAGAGTTTCGCTATCAAGCCCCAGGGCCGCCAGTTGCGGCATGGCCTTGCGCCAGCGCACGCGCTCGTAATGCTCGTCCATGTTGGAAGGATCTTCGGCCGGCACCAGCCCGGCCTCTTCGACCACCCGGCGCAACGCTGCCCGCTCTACGCCCAGCAAGGGGCGATGCACGCGCACCCCCTCCACGCGCGCAGTCGCTGCCATGCCCTTGAGCCCTTCCAGCCCGCTGCGATGGGCCAAACGCATCAACACGGTTTCCGCCTGATCCTCGCGGTGATGGCCAGTCAGGAGAACGGCAATGCCATCCTCGGCCATGGCCCGGCCCATCAACCCGTAGCGGGCCGCCCGCGCCGCTTCCTGCATGCCCGTCAGGGGTTTTTCACCGCCCCAGACAAGGCCGCGGGCCGGAACGCCCAGCCGCTCGGCAACCGCCAGCACCATCTCGACCTCGGCCCGGGCCTCCGGCCGCAGGCCATGATCCACCGAATAAACCTGCAATCGCGGTGGTGCACCGAGGCTCGTGGCCCAACGCCGCGCCAGCACCAGCAGCGCGAGGCTATCGGCGCCGCCCGATACGGCAAGGCCAACCGCCGGCTCGCCGGCCACCCCGGCGAACAATTCTGCCAGGGTCTTGGGATCATCGAGGGGCAAGATCAGGCGGGCGGGCATTCGGCCTTGGTCTTTTCCGCCGCCAGCCGCGCTGCAAAGGCCGGTGTCAAAGTTGTATAGCGCCGCTCGATCTCACCAAAAGTGCGGCACGCGGTTTCCCGCTCCTCCGCCCCTGCAAGGGAAACGCCCAAGCGCAGAAGCAGGTCGGGCGAACGCGGGCTGTCCGGGGTCTTCTGGAACGCGTCCAGCAGCACTTCGGCCGCTTCGTCATAGGCCTGGCGCTGGATCAGCGCTTCGCCCAGCCAATTGGCCGCGTCCGTCGCCTGGGCATTGTCGGGATAAAGCGAGATGAACTGGCTGAACTGGTCTTCGGCAAAAGCATAGTCGCCGCGTACGATGGCCTCATAGCCTGCGGTGAACTGCGCATCGGCATCGGCATCGCCGCTGGCGGTGGCACTCGGATCGTAGCTCAGATCCAATGGCTGCCCGGTCGCCAGATCAACGCTGCCGCCCTGCCCGGTGCCGGCGAGCGGATCGCCCGAAGCGCCAACGCTGCCATCATCAAAGGTTGGATCGAACTCGGCTTCACCGGGCAATGGCCGAACGCCCTGCTGGGGCACTTCGGTTGACGGAACCGCCGTACTTGCGGCCGGTGCGCCTGCCGCCGGCGCGACCGCACCTCCACTCCCACCCAGTCCCTGGAACCGTGCATCGGTCTCGTCCGACAGGCGCTGCACCAGCGTTTGCATCTGCGTCAGCTGAAAGGTCAGCCCTTCGATCTGGCCGTTGAGCGAGCGAACCTGTTCTTCCAGTTGCTGCACCCGTACGGCCAGTTGCGCCGCATCGGTGGCTTGCGCGAGATGAATACGGCTCGGCTCGGCATTGGTCAGCGTCAGCCCACCCAGTTCAGCGGGCGCAAACGCCTGCGCCTCGGCCCGGCTCTCCAGGCTCGTGCCCAGCAAGAGGGTGCAAACGGCGGCAATCGCCCGGCGGCCCTTGGATTGCAACAACGGGATCTTCAATGGGGAGCCTCCGGCAGTTAGGTGCGTCGCTGGCAGCGGACATGGTGATCGGCCCCGCCCGAGTAAAGCCCAATTTTGGTCAAAACAAAGCGCCGGAGCCACGTTGGGCTTCCGGCGCTTTGGGAACCCGGCTCGCGCCGGGCGGGGTGGGCCGCCAAACGGGCCCGTTTACTTATTGAACAACCGTCACCGCACGCCGGTTCTGGCTCCAGCAGGAGATGTCGTTGCAGATCGCCACCGGGCGTTCCTTGCCGAACGACTTGGAGGTGATGCGCTGCCCGTTGACGCCGCGCGACACCAGATAGTTCACCACCACCGAAGCGCGACGGGCGCCCAGCGCGATGTTGTATTCCCGCGTACCGCGTTCGTCGGCATGGCCTTCGATCATGATGCGGTAATTGCTGTACTGGTTCAGCCAGGCCGCCTGCTTGTCGAGAGTGGCTGCGGCTTCCGTGGTCAGCGAGGACGAGTCGGTTTCAAAGAACACACGATCGCCGACCGAGACGAGGAATTCCTGCTGGCTGCCTGGAGCGCCGCCCCCTGGCCCCAGATTGCCCACGCCGGTCATCATTGCATTGTCGGGCGTACGCGAACACGCCGCAATCGCGACGACGAAAAGCAGCATTGCGGCGGCGCGCAACGCGGTGGTGATCGGTGCAAGGGAAAGCATCCGGGAAAGCTCCTGAAAGGCGATAATTCTAAGTACGGCATTTACCGCGCTTATTCTTAAGGCCGGGTTCCGTGTGATGGTTAATTGATGGCTAACGCGGCGCCAATGTGGCGGAAATCCGGGCTTTTCACAGCTGCGGCAATCCTGCAACAACCGCTGCCGAGACGCTGTTAAGGTTAAACGCGAGGGCCGGAACAGCAGCACCGGCCCTCTTGGCGAACAACTGGTTTAGCTGCGCAGGGCCGACCAGGCCGGGTCCGAAGCATAGCTCTCGGTCGGGATGGTCTGCAAATTGCGGCCCCAGATATCGACGCTTTGCAGCTTGGGGCCGTCATTGCCGCCTGGATCCTGGAAGAACATGATCACCCGGCCGTTGGGCGCCCAGGTCGGGCCTTCCGCATGGAAGCTCGAATACAGCATCCGCTCGCCCGAACCATCGGGGTTCATGATGCCGATATTGAACTGCCCGCCCGACTGTCGCGTGAACGCGATCAGATCGCCCTTGGGCGCCCAGACCGGGGTCGAATAGCTGCCCTGGCCATAGGAAATGCGCTGCGGATTACCACCGCCCGAGCTCATCATGTAGATCTGGGGCGAACCGCCGCGGTCGCTTTCAAACACGATGCGGCTGCCATCGGGCGAATAGGACGGACCGGTGTCGATTGCGGCACCCGACGTCAGCTGCACCGGCTGGCCACCCCCCGTCCCCACCGAATAGATATTGGTTGCACCGCCCTGCTCCACCGAAAACGCCACCGTGCCGCCATCGGGCGAGAACCGCGGCGCAAAGGTCATCGCGCCCAGCGACGCCAGCCGCTGCTGCCGCCCGCTCGAGAGCTGCAGCAGATAGACCTGCGGATTGCCGTCC
This sequence comes from Devosia sp., assembly GCA_028290225.1. Classification (GTDB taxonomy): domain Bacteria; phylum Pseudomonadota; class Alphaproteobacteria; order Rhizobiales; family Devosiaceae; genus Devosia. The sequence goes on from JAQGKH010000347.1 coordinate 8,246, forward strand.
TCGAAATTCATGTAGGTGACGAGGTCGTTGTTGGAGGAAATGCGCGGCGTCAGCGCCAGCGTGCGCCCATCGGTCAGGTACTGCGGGTTGGCGCCATCCTGGTCCATGATGGCGAGGCGCTTGACCCGGTTCGCCTTGGGGCCGCTTTCGGCCACGTAAACGACGCGGGTATCGAAATAACCGCTGCCGCCGGCCAGTGCCTCATAGATCGCGTCCGAGATGATATGGGCCACCCGGCGCGAGCTGTTGGGATCGGTGTTGTAGCTCTTGCCCACCACCTGCGAGCCCTGGCGCGTGTCCCAGACGCGCACGGAGGACGCGATCTGCCCGCCCCGATCCACCGCACCCATGACCAATGCAGTGACATTGGCGGTACGCCAGGTGTTGAAATCGGGGGTAGCATTGACGTCGCCCACCTGGACCGGCAGCGATGCGGGATCGAGCGGCAGGAACAGGCCGGAGCGGCGCAGATTGGCGCGCACGATCTCGGCCGTTTCGCGCCCGAAGCTCGGGTCCGACGAGGCGAAATCGGGAATTGCGATCGGCAGCGGCTGGAAGTTGGCACCCTCCACCGTGATGTTGAGCTGCGCCTGGGCGGTGGAAGCGGCGGCCATCGCCAGTCCGCTGGCAAGGCCAAGCTTGAGGGCGTTGCGCCGGGTTAACAGGGTCATTTCAATCTCCATTCCTGCCATTCGCCGGCATCACTGCCTGGGAACGGCGCTGCAAAGAAGTCACGGACGCAACGTGACGTTGATATTCTGCCATTGGTCATAGGAAGCGGGCGACAACATGTTGTAGGGCCCGCAACCCGCCACGGCACTGACGGCCTTTTGGGCAATGCTGATCGCTTCGGGCTGCTGGCTCACCGAAACGATCCGGGGCACATCGGCAAGCGAGCCATCCTGGTTCAGGCGCATATTGACCACCACTTCGGTGCCGCTGACCTGCTCGTTGGGCAAGAGATTCCAGCATTGCTTGATCTTGGCCACCAGGGCGCCGATCTCGGTCTGGCTCAGCGTGGCCGAGGTACCTGTGGTATCCCCCAGGGTCGGCGATCCGCCCTGCCCGGTAGTGGCGCCGGTTGAATCATCGCGGTTGATGATGGCCGAGATATCGTCGGCCAGCGCCGCATCGAGTTGCTCGCCCTCTTGCGCCTTTTCCGCCTCCTCGGCTGCCGCCTGCCGCTTGCGCTCGGCATCGGCTGTGGCTTTCGCCTTGGCGTCAGCCTCGGCCTTGGCTTCCGCCGCAGCTTCGCGCTTGCGCTCCTCTTCCTCGCGCTTCTTGCGCTCGGCTTGGGCGGCCGCAAATTGCTGGCGCTTCTGCTCCAGATTGCTGGGGCGCGAGGCCGGCACCGGCGCGGCGACAGCAGGCTCGCTCGGCTCCGGCGTGGGCGCGGGCTCGGGCGTTGGTTCGGGTACCGGCTCAGGCGCAGGTTCCGGCTCCGGCGTTGGTTCGGGCACGGGCTCAGGCTCAGGCGCCGGCTCGGGGGCCGGTTCTGGTTCAGCGGCAGGCATGGGCCGGGTTACGGGCACGGGCGCCGGCGCGGGTTCAGGCTCAGGCAGCGGCTCTGGTTCGGGCAGCGGTTCGGGCTCGGGGGCCGGCGCGGGCTCAGGCTCCGGCAGCGGCTCGGGCTCCGGTTCGGGCTCGGGCGCCGTTTCGGGCTGGGGCGCTGCATTGGTAACCGGCATGGGCACCGGACGGTCCGCCTCGTTGGGCGTTGGCTGGTCCTGTTCCGTATTGCCCGTGGGCTGCGCCACTTCGGCGGGCTGGTCGGATTCCACCACCGCAGGGGTTTCGGTTTCCACCACCGTACTGTCGAGCGAACCCATGCGGATCGCCGCCAGCTCGCTGATCGGCACCAGATCCACCGCGATGGCATTTTCCACCACGTTCATCGGCTCGGCCATGCCCAGATTGACCAGGCCGATGGTCAGCACGGTAAGGTGGGCAGCGATGGAAGCGATAAGCCCGGTGCGCATTGGCCCGACTAATTATCCTGTTGGGTGATGAGGCCGATCTTGGTGTAGCCACCAGCCGACAGCAGGCCCATGACGCGCATCACTGCGCCATAATTGGCGGTGGTGTCGCCGCGAAGAAAGATCCGGTCCTCGGTGCCATTGAGTGCCTGCGCCGATACGGTCGCCACCAGATCGGCCTCGCTGACCACGTCCTCGCCCACATAAATGGCGCCTTCGGGGGTGACCGCCACGGTGATCGGCTGCGTCTGGCTCGACAATTCACCGGCCGCCGTGCGCGGCAGGTCGATCGGCACGCCGGCCGTCATCATTGGTGCTGCCACCATGAAGATGATCAGCAGCACCAGCATCACGTCCACCATCGGCGTGATGTTGATTTCGCTCATTACCGCCTTCTTGCGGCCGCGACGACGTCGCCCGCCGCCACCGCCACCGCCAGATGCTCCACCCATGCCCATGTCAGCGGCTCCGCGCTTCGAGCTGGCGACTCAGGATGGTCGAGAACTCGTCGGCAAAGCCCTCAAGCCGCCCGATCATCTTGCCGGCGTCCGCCGAAAGCTTGTTGTAGGCGATAACCGCCGGAATAGCCGCGACCAGGCCGATGGCCGTCGCAAACAGCGCTTCGGCGATCGGGCCGGCCACCACGGCCAGATTGGTGTTGGACGAAGCGGCGATTGCGGTGAACGCATTCATGATGCCCCACACCGTGCCGAAAAGGCCGATAAACGGCCCCGCAGAGCCAACGGTGGCGAGAAAGCCCAGACGCTTTTCCAGGTTTTCGCTTTCACGCGAAATGGCGACATCCAGCACCTTGTCGAGCCGCTGCTGCATGCCAACAAACGATGCTGCATTCTGCTCGTGGCTGCGCTTCCATTCCTTCATCGCCGCGACAAACACGGCGCCCAGGCCCCCGGAGGTGCGCTCGGTTTGCTGCTGATACAGCTCCTCCAGCGACTGCCCCGACCAGAAAGTGCGCTCGAAGCGGTTCATCTCGCTTTGCATCCGGCGATAGCTGATCGACTTGTCGATGATGATCGCCCAGCACCAGACCGACGCACCCAGCAAGCCGAGCATCACCGATTTCACGATCCAGTCGGCCGCCCAGAACAGCCCCCAAATGGAGAAATCCGTGTGCGGCGCTACCGCGCCCACCGCATCCATGGCTTCCATGTCGTGATCCTTCTGGCTGGCCCCTGGTGCCGGCCCTTGCACCTGTGGCGATGGGGCCGAAATCTGTCAAAATTAAGAGAAATGCCTTGCCTGCCGGAGCTTTGAGGGCTCAGGCGCAAGTGCAACTCCTGCTCTGGAGCATTTATGGTCAAGAAGAGGTTAACAAACCGCCCTTCGGGGCGCGAGCCGGCTTCACACCCGCGTTAGCGAACGAGGTTGCGCAGCCTCGCTGGCAATCGCGTGGGCTTGCCCTCCCGAGTAATGGCCACCACCACCACCTCCGCTTCAACCAGCAGCTGTGCATCGCGCCATACGCTTTGGCCCAGTTGCAGCCGCGCGCCGCTGGCGCCGATCACGGCCGTTTGGACGCGCAACACATCATCGATATGCGCCGCCGCGCGGAAATCGAGCTGCATGCTGCGCACCGCAAAGGCGAGGCCATCGCGGCCAAGCTCGACATGGTGGATGCCCTGGGCCCGCAGCAACTCGGTGCGCGCGCGCTCCATGAACTTGAGATAGGCCGCATGGTAGACATTGCCCGAAAAATCCGTGTCCTCGTAGTAAACCCGAACGGCAAAGACATGCGGTTCAGCCATGGGGCACTTCCATCATCTCACGCCAGTGCGTGCTCACGCCCCGTCGGGCTCCTCGAACAGCGTGCTCTGCGCGCCGATAAACCCCTGCGGCACGGTCTTGCCGAGGTGCTGGAACGCCGTGCCGGTCAGCATCCGCCCGCGCGAGGTGCGCTGGATAAAGCCCTGCTGGATCAGATAGGGCTCGACGATTTCTTCGATCGCATCGCGCGGCTCGCTCAAGGCCGCGGCGATGGTCTCGATCCCGACTGGCCCGCCCCCATAGAAATCGGCAATGGTCGTCAGATAGCGCCGGTCCAGCTGATCCAGCCCCCGCGCATCCACATCGAGCCGCAGCAAGGCCTTGTCGGCAATGGCGCGGGTGATCTCGCTGGAGCCTTCCACCAGGGCGAAGTCGGTCACCCGCCGCAACAAACGGCCGGCAATTCGCGGCGTGCCACGCGATCGCCGCGCAATCTCGAGGGCCCCATCGGGCGCCATGGGCGTGCCCAGCAGCCGCGCCCCCCGCTGCACGATCTGCACCAGCTCTTCGGGCGTATAGAAATTGAGCCGCACCGGAATGCCGAACCGGTCGCGCAACGGCGTCGTCAGCAGCCCTGCGCGCGTCGTCGCCCCCACCAGCGTGAATCGCGCCAGATCGATCCGCA
>JAQGKH010000296.1 GCA_028290225.1 Devosia sp.
CGTCGGCGGGTGAGCTGGAGGGATCGCTGGAAATACCCGTATCGCACAAGGTTGTAGGCGGAAGCGAGATGCTCGCCGATTTCGTCGAACTGCACCCGATCTGGACGCCGTGGTTGGCAATAATGGCAGCGCCCCGCGAGCCGCTGCTCGCCGGGGAGGTTCAAGCCCGCAGCCGCAGGCTGCCGGTGCCGCCCAAGGCGCGGACCGAATGCGTGCCTGCATCGATCGCAGCGGCAAGACAGGTGCGGCTGTCGGCGCCATCAAGCCAGGCATGGAGAAAGCCGGCGTTGAAAGCGTCGCCAGCGCCGGTGGTGTCCACCACCTCTACCCGCGGGCTGGGCAGATGCAGGGTTTCGCCCGCCGCTGCCAGCATGGCGCCATCCGCGCCGCATTTCAGCACAACGATGGGGAAATGCTGCGCAAGCAGGGCCAGCGCAAATGCCGGCTCGGTTTGGCCGGTCAGTGCGACGGCTTCCTCCAGATTGGGCAGGAAGATGTCGGCGCCGGCCGAGCGCTCGAAAAAGCAGGGATCCCGGATCAGTTCGTCGTCCCAGCTGGGGTCGAGCGATACCGTCAATTGCTGCCGCTTGGCCAAAGCGATGGCGTCGCTGGCTTCATGGAGCGTGGCGTATTCGGCGATGTGCAGATGGGCTGCCTGGGGCCAGGCGAGGCTGGCTTCGAGGCTGGCGGGCCGCGCATGTCCGGCCCGTCGGGACAAGAACGCCCGGTCGCCGTGGTCTACCATGACTGCGGTCAATTGCGGGCCAGCGGTGGCGTCGCGGTCAAGGAACTGCAGGTCCAGGCCCAATTGTTCGATTTCGGGCGCCAAAGACAGGGACAGCGGGTCAGTGCCGAACCGTGCCAGCAATGCCGCGGGCCTTCCCAAACCGGCCAGATGGGCGGCGGTGATCAGCGCGCCACCGCCGGGGGTCAGCTCGAACTCGCTGGCAAAGACCTCCCGGCCAAGCTGGGGCATGCCGTCAAGGCCCCGGAACACCAGGTCGCAATAAACCCGGCCCAGGCTGAGCACGGCGCGCGCCGCGACGGAGGCCTCGGTCATGCGCGACCGAGCGCCTTTTCGCTGGCTGCGTCAAAGAAGTAGATCGAGCCCGCCCCGGCATGGACTGCCACCGTGCTGCCGACCTGGGGCACGACGCGGCCCGGAGCGGTGGCGATGACCTGACCGCTGCCGACCTGAACATGCACCAGGGTTTCCGCGCCGAGCGGCTCGACCGCCTCGACCAGCCCGGTGGCGGTGAGACCACTGCCGGTGGCGTCCCCCACCACCAGATCATGCGGCCGCACCCCGACCAGCACCTCGCCGGTATGGGCGGGCAAGTCGAGGCCGGCAATGGTGGTGCCTTCAACAGTGAGGGTATTGCCGGCCAGCGACCCGGCCAGCATGTTCATGGACGGGCTGCCGATGAAGCGCGCCGTGAACACGTCATGGGGGTTTTCATAGAGGTCGGTGGGTGTGCCCACCTGCAGGATATGCCCATCGCGCATCACCACGATCTTGTCGGCCATGGTCATGGCTTCCACCTGGTCGTGGGTGACGTAAACAATGGTGGTGCCCAGGCGCCGATGCAGGCTCTTGATCTCCATGCGCATCTGGGCGCGCAATTGCGCATCCAGGTTGGACAGGGGTTCGTCGAACAGGAACGCCGCGGGGTCCCGCACCATGGCGCGGCCAATGGCGACGCGCTGGCGCTGGCCGCCCGACAGGGCCGCGGGGCGCCGATCCAGCAGCGGCTCGAGCCCCAGGATCCTCGCGGTGGCGAGGATGCGCTGCTGCTTTTCCTGCTTGGACAGCTTGGAGGTATAAAGGCCAAAGCCGATATTCTGCCCCACCGTCTGATGCGGATAGATGGCGTAGTTCTGGAACACCATGGCGATGTTGCGCTGCTTGGGCTCGCGCTGGTTCACCACTTCGCCGCCAATCAGCAGCGTGCCGCCCGAAATGTCCTCAAGCCCGGCAATCATGCGCAGGGTGGTGGATTTGCCGCAACCGGAAGGGCCGACAAACACCACGAACTCACCATCCTCGATGGCGAGGTCGATGCCATGCACGGCGCGGCTCTTGCCGTAGTCCTTGACCAGGCCCTGCAGTTCGATTTTGGCCATCAGGCAATTCCCTTCAATGCGTCGAAGCGCTCGTTGAGCATGCGTGCGGCCTCAGCCTGGCGACGCAAGATGGTTTGGTGTTGGGCTGCCAGTGCGGCAGCGTCGGCCTTGTAGCCGGCAATGGCGGCCGCCAGCGGTTCGGGCGCGGGACCACCGAAGCGGGTGCGCACGGCAACGAAATATTCGGGCGACACGATTTCAGCGAAAGCGGCTTGATCGAGCGTGCTTGGCCGCCCGGTCGCGATAGCGAAGGCCCGGGTGAAGGGAGCATAGCCGTCGCTCGCCAGGTCGCCCTCCATGGCGACCACTGCCTTGGCAACGGCTGCGGCGATCTCGTGGCCTTCGCGGAACGACAGGCCTTCGCGGCGCACCAGGCTGTCGGCCAGCTCGGTGATGGTGATGCAGGAGCGATTGATGTTGGCGCGCACCCGCGCCGGATTGACGCGGATCTGGGCGACCAGCGCCGCCAGCAGATCGAGCACCCGATAGGCGCTGTCGAAGGCCTGGTAGCCCATGGACTGGGTTTCGCCTTCGCTGTCGTTCATGTCGGTGAAGGGCGTATTGTGCATCACCGTCAGCATGGCCCCGGCGCGGCCATAGGTCTGGCTGGCCAGGTGCCTTAGATGCTCGATGGGCACCGGATTGCGCTTTTGCGGCATGATGGAAGAAATCTGCACGAGGGAATTGGGCACATAAAGCTGCCCGACCTCAAAGCTGGTCCAGACCTGGAAATCCTGGATGGGGCGGCCCAGATGCAGGAACATCAGCTCGATGGCGCTATAGGTCGCGGTGATGTAGTCGACGCCAGCAATGCACGAATAGCTGTTCTGGAGCGGCGCGGCAAAGCCCAGGAGTTCGGCGACACATGCACGGTCGGTGGGGAAGCCGGTGGTGGTGATTGCCGCGGCGCCCATCGGCGACAGGTCAACCAGCCGGTAAGCCTCGAACAAGCGCTCGATGTCGCGCCCGACAAAATCCACGATGGCGGCCAGATAATGCCCGAAGGTCGTGGGCTGCGCCGGCTGGCCGGGGGTATAGGCGACGATCAGGGTCGC
>JAQGKH010000058.1 GCA_028290225.1 Devosia sp.
GCACCAAGGAACAAGCGAGAGCTCATGAACTTACCCAACCGGGTGGATGGCGAACCATTCCACCAGATGATCGATCAGCGCCCGCACCTTGCCGGCCAGGTGCCGGCGGTGCGGATAAACCGCTTGCAGCGTTTGCCCGACTGGCAAGAATTCGTGGAGCACTGGCACCAGTTCTCCCCGAGCGACGACTGGATCAGCCAGATAGGACGGCAACACCACAAACCCGAGCCCCATCACCGCTGCCTGCCGCGCGGCCAAGGGCGAGTTGACGCGCAATGGTCCATTCACCGGAACCGATATTGTGCGCCCCTCCTCGGTAAACCGCCAATTGGATTGCCCCTGCAGGTTGACGTCAACGATGCAGGGCAGTTTGCGCAGATCGTCCGGGTGCTGTGGTGTTCCATGCCTTTCGAGCAAGGCCGGTGCAGCACCAACCACTACATGCATATCGGCGATCTTGCGCGCGATCAGGGAACTGTCGGCCAGCGTTGAGATGCGCAGCGCGACATCGATACCCTCGTCGACCAGATCCACGTAGCGATCCTCAAGTCGGAGATCGAGTGTGACTTTGGGAAACCTGGCCAGATAGGAGAAGATGGCTGGCGCCAGGGTATCCTCACCGAAATTACGGGGGGCCGATACGCGGAGCATGCCACGGGGCTCGGCGGTCTGGTCGGTGATGGTCGCATCCAGTTCGTCAAGCTGCTGCAGCAGCGCGCTGGCCTCGCGGTAATAAGCCTCTCCCGATTCCGTCAGGCTCAGCTTGCGCGTCGTACGGTTCATCAGCCGCACGCCAAGATAATCCTCCAGGTCCGTGACATATTTGGACAAGAGCGCCTTGGATCGTCCGTGCTGGCGCGCTGCGGACGAAAAACCGCCTGAGTCGAAAACCTGCACGAAGGCGCGGATGCGGGCGAGATCTTGGGTCATGGCGCTCCGGCGGGTTTGGCACGGTTCGTGCCCGCATAAACTATCCGGTGCAAGCGAACAATAAGCCCTCTTAGCCGTTGCACGATTAACGATAGGATGGTTGGCTGTTCGACGTAGTTAAGGAGTTCGGACTATCTTCCCCCTCATGTCCAAACCCACATCCAGTTCCACGCTTTACCGGCTGATCGAAGCTGGGCAGCTGGCGCATAAAGCCCTGCTGACACCCTTGCTGGAGCGCGGACTCGAACCGGGCGACGATGCGGTGCTGTTTATCCTGGGCCGCGCAGCGACGCTTGAAACCGAACTGGCTGACCAACTTGGCCTTGATCAGCACACATTGGCACCTCGCTTGCGCCGCCTCGTAGAGCGGGGCCTCGTGGGTCAACAAGCCGTGGGGCCAGAGCTGGCCGTAGGGGTTGCCCTTACCGAGCGCGGGTTACGCATCCGCAACAATCTTACCGATCATTGGGCCCAGCTCGAAGAAGCCCTGATGGACGAGCTCAAGCCCAAGCAGCGCAAGAAACTTGCCAACACCCTCAAGCGCTTCGTGGAACTGCTCACTCTTTAAGCTGTTCTGGATGACTGAAGTATTCAGGTCCGGTTCATCGGCAATGGTGTTTTCTGGCCCCATCGGCAGTTCATGCCTGACGACAAGAGGAGTGAGCAAATGGCTTTGAACAAGAAACTCGTCGCTAGCGGGTTTGCAGCTTTGGCGCTCCTGGCAACCACCGCTGCGGCGTCCGCAGCGCCGGCTTTTGCCAGTGGCAATGTGAATGTGCGCTCCGGCCCCGGAACCGGCTATTCCGTCGTGGATAACCTGCGGCGTGGCGAGCAGGTCGATATCGACTACTGCCGCGGCAGCTGGTGCTTCGTCCAGAAGCGCGGTCCCGATGGCTGGGTATCGGCCAATTACCTGGAGCGTGGCCGCGATCGTGGTCGGGACTGGGACGATCGTGGTTGGGACCGCCCGCGCGACTGGAATCCGCCACCGCGCCGGCAAGAATGGAACCCGCCGCGCCACCGCCGGGGCTATGACGGATACGACGGTTACCGGCCCTACCCGGTCTACCCCAGCCAACCGGATGCAAGCTTCTGCTTCAATGGCCCCAACGGCTATTTCTGCGCCGGCAACTAAGCAATTTCGAGCGCCGCCCAATGGGCGGCGCTTCACTATTCCACCCTTAGGCGATCCACATCTATGCCACGCTTTTCCAAGGGTTCGCGCATGCGGCGCGACAGGAATTCGTTCAGACCGTAGGTCACCAGAGCTCCCACCACGAGGGCAATGGCGGAGCCCCTGAGCCCATCCTGGTTAGCAGCAACAATGGTGCACACCAGCGTGGCACCCGCGACGCCTAACAGCGTCCACCCCTTGCGCTCGCTGGCGAGGCGCAAATTGCGCGCTCCCGCATGCAGCAGATCCCGCAGTTCGCTGTCACTCATGGCGACCAGGGCTGCATTGCTGCGCTCGCGTCGGATCGTTTCGATATAGGCATCGACGCGACGAAGGGTCAGCGCCTCACCCCTGTCCACGCCGCCACGGCGCGACAACAGCGACCAACCCCCGCCAAGCAGCAACAGCACCACCGCCAGCTCCACCAGCCAAATCATCCACATTCACCCCTTTGCTTTCACATAGGTCGGACTGCTGCCCGTCCATTCAACTCGCACCAGCCAAGGTCACTCTTTGCCCGGCAGCAGCACCACCTCGGTTCCCCCCCGCTTGCGCCAGCGCTCCCGCGCCATCACCACAAGCCCCGCGGCAACGATCACTGCGGCCCCCAGCAGGGAAACGAAATCGATCATGTGCCCGAACACCAGTACTGACAGGAAGATCGCCCAAGGCAGGGAAAAATAGTTGAACGGCTGCACCACACTGGCTGGCGCCAGGGCCAGGGCCAGGACCATCAGCCCGTGACCGACGCAAGTGGTCACCATGATGGTCAGCACCAGGGCCACATCTGTCCACGCCATTGGCTGCCAGAAAAATACGCCCACACCGCTCGACAGCAGCAGCCCGACAAAGCCGGTATAAGCCATGCTGGTCGTGGCCGTGTCGTGCTGGCTCACCTTGCGCGTGATGACAATATAAAGCGAATACAGCGCCGCAGAAGCCAGGGCGAACAGCACTCCCCAATCCAAGGGCAACCCGCCTGGCCGCACAATGACCATGGCCCCCGCAAAACCAACCGCCACGGCCACAAGGCGGAACACGCCAACCTGTTCACCCAGGATTGGAATGGCAAACAATGTCACCATGAGCGGGTAAACCAGCGAAATCGCCTGCAACTCTGCCAGCGGGACCGTTTGCAAGGCTCTGGCAAAGCACCAGATCTCGACGATCAACAAGGTGCCGCGGAGCACCTGCCAGAGCGGAACCTTGGACGACAATGCCTGCCGCAGAGGCGCCTGGCGGAGCACCAGCATCAGCGAAAATGCCGCAAAACCCCAAAATCGCATCATCGTTGTTTGAAAGGGCGAGTAGCTCTGAACGAGGAGCTTGGAAATCGCGTCCTGCACGCCAAACACTGCGATGGTGACGAGGGTGAGCAGGATTGCCCGGCCGATGTGATCGGCGCTGGGCTGGGCTGGAACTTCGGACATGAAGACGGCGGGCTCGCGAACGGATCAAGCAGCTCGGGTGGGCGCTGCCGGCGCAGCCATAACCCAAGCGGCGTCCCTGCACCACCATCCCGCTGAAGGTGGCGCATGGCTTGCAAAACACCGACTGCTCACCATGTTGTTGTTTGGTTGAAGCCCGCCTGGGAAGCGGCCTATGGTCCGGCCTCAACCTCAACTCAGTGCACATGACGAATCAGCCAAACCCTGCCCTACCCCCACCCGTCGCTTTGGTGACCGGCGCCAGCGATCGTATTGGCGCCGCGATCGCGCGCGCCCTGGTTCGGTCCGGCTACAAGGTTGCCGTGCACTACCGCTCCAGCGGCGAAAAAGCCGAGCGTCTCTGCAGCGAGTTGAACCGGATCGGGTCCGCAATAGCGCTACAAGCGGACCTGGCGGTACGGGCGGAGCGCGCCAAGCTCATCGCCGTGGCCGCCGCGGCCCTGGGGCCGGTGAGCGTGCTGGTCAACAATGCCTCCGTGTTTGAACCCGACAGCGCGACCAATGTCGATGAAACGCTGTGGGACAGCCACTTCGCCATCCATGCCGAAGCTCCGATATTTCTCGCCCGCGACTTTGCGGCCCAATTGCCTCCCGGCGCGCGAGGCAACATCGTCAACATCATCGATGAGCGAGTGCTTCATCCCTCCCCCGCCTATTTCAGTTACACGCTCTCCAAATCGGTACTGTGGACCGCCACCCGCACCCTGGCACAGACGCTGGCGCCAGCAATCCGCGTCAACGCCATTGGCCCGGGCCCGGTGATCCGCCACACCAGGCAAACCCAGGAAGAGTTCGAGCGCGAGGTGGCAAAGCTGCCTTTGGGCGTTCACGCCGGCCCTGATGCGATCGCCGATGCCGTACTCACCCTGCTCAATACGCCGTCAATGACCGGCCAGATGCTGGTGCTCGACGGCGGCGAACACCTCGAATTTCCGCCCAGAAGCGCTGCTACGCCTAGCACATGACCGACGAGACTGCTCCCCATGCGCCGCAGGCCTGCGGCCCCGATGTGATTCGCGCCTTTGTGCGCACTCTGCCGGCTGCGCCCGGCGTTTACCGCATGCTCGATTCCGCCGGCGAGGTGATCTATGTCGGCAAGGCGCGCAGCCTCAAGGCGCGTGTTTCCAGCTATACCAGGCCCGAGGCACTGCCGGTTCGCATCCAGCGCATGGTTGGCGCCACCTGCTCCATGGAGTTTGTGCGCACCGAAACCGAGAGCGAAGCGCTGCTGCTCGAAGCCAACCTCATCAAGCGGCTGAAGCCTCGCTTCAACGTGCTGCTGCGCGACGACAAGAGCTTCCCCTATATCCTGATCGCGACCGACCACGAAGCGCCCGAGTTGATGAAGCATCGGGGCACGCGTCGTCGCCAAGGCCACTATTTCGGGCCCTTCGCGTCCGTCACGGCGGTTAACCGCACGATTGCAAGCCTGCAGAAGGCCTTCCTGCTGCGCAATTGCTCGGACAGTTTTTACGCCGCCCGCACCCGCCCCTGCCTGCAACACCAGATCAAGCGCTGCGCTGG
>JAQGKH010000096.1 GCA_028290225.1 Devosia sp.
ACCGCGACGACATTTTGCCTCGTCGATCATCGGCAGGCCTATATTGGCGGCGCCATCGTTCCGGGTCTGGATACCAGCTGGCGGGCATTGCAGGCCCGGGCGGCCAAACTCTTTTCCGTGGAGTTGAAGCGGCCCGAAAACGCCGTCGGCAATACCACTGAACTGCAGCTCCAGAGCGGCGTGCTGCAGGGCTACGAAGCCCTGATCGAAGGCATGGCGGACCGGCTGCTGCGCGATGCCGGCTTTGCGCAGGCCACCTTGATCGCAACGGGTGGCTGCACCCGGCTGATCCGCCTGTCGGAGCGTTTCCGCCTCGAGCCCGACCTGACCCTGCTGGGCCTTTTCCGCTACGGGCAACTCAATGGCTAGCAACATCCTCATTGCCGTTACCGGCAGCATTGCGGCCTACAAGATCCCCGATCTCGTGTCGGAACTGGGCAAACGCGGCCATCAGGTCCAGTGCATCCTGTCCCTAAGCGCCAGCCAGTTTGTGTCGCCCCTTGTCCTGGAAACCCTCAGCGGGCGGCCAGTCAGGTCAGCGCTGTTCGGCGCCGATATTACCGGCACGGAGCACATCGACCTGGCGCGCTGGGCTGACATACTGGTGGTCGCCCCGGCAACCGCGAATATGCTCGCCAAGCTGGCGGTCGGAATAGCCGACGATCTGGTGAGCACGGTGGCGCTGGCGACAACGGCGCCATTGCTGATCGCCCCAGCCATGAACACCGTCATGTGGGAGCATCCGGCGACCCGGCAGAACCTGAACACTCTGGTGGAGCGCGGCGCGCGCCTGGTCGACCCGGCAACAGGAACCCTCGCCTGCGGCGAAGTAGGAGCCGGCAAACTGGCTCCACTCGCAACTATCGTGCAGGACATTGAAGCCGCGCTCGCTGGCACCACGCATGATCTTGCCGGAACCAAGGTATTGATCACGGCGGGCCCGACAACCAGCCCGATCGATGCTGTGCGCTACGTGACCAACCATTCCACCGGTCGCATGGGAGCGGCCATGGCCGAAGAGGCGCTGCGACGCGGTGCCGAAGTCTATTTCGTGCTGGGCGTGGACAAGGGCGTCGTGCGCCCCAAAGCCCCGATTGGCGGGGGCCGCTTGACGGTGTTCGAGGTGAGGACTGCCGAGGAGATGGCACAAGCCGCACTCAAGGTCCTGCCCCAGGTGAACGGGGTGGTCGCAACGGCAGCGGTGCTCGACTATCGCGTGGCCAATGGGGCAACGGGCAAGTTGAAGCGTGCTGCCGAAGCCACCGCGCTTGAAATGCTTCCTTCGGTGGATGTGCTTGGGACGCTGCGGGCCGCGGCCACCCATCAGTGGTTCCTGGGCTTTGCCGCCGAAACCGACAATGTAGAAGCCAATGGGCGTGGCAAGCTCGAAAGCAAGCAGCTCGATTTCCTGTTCGCCAACCAGGTGGCCCGGAGCGGGGAAACCGCGCCAACCGGTTTCTCGGTCTCCACCAATGGCGGAACCTTGTTCCGCCGCGACGGCCAAGCAGTGACGCTGCCAGTGATGAGCAAGACGGAATTGGCCAAGCGGCTATGGGATGCAATCATATGACGTTGATCTTTCGCACCATTGAGGAAGTACGGGCGTGGCGTCACTCCCTGCCAGCCAACCAGACCGTTGGTTTTGTGCCGACAATGGGCGCGCTCCACGCCGGGCATATCAGCTTGATGGAACTGGCAAAGGCCCGGTCCGGGGTTGCGCTGGCGAGCATTTTCGTCAATCCGCTGCAATTCGGACCCGGGGAGGATCTGGCCAGATATCCCCGTCCGCTCGAACAGGACCTGTCCTTGCTTCAAGCCGCCGGCGTTGATGCCCTGTTCCTGCCAGCCGTGGACGAGCTTTACCCGGCCGGCGCATCGACCTTCGTGATTGAGGAGAGCGTCTCCGGGCCCCTGTGTGGCGCCCTCCGGCCCGGTCATTTTCGCGGTGTCACGACGGTAGTGCTCAAGCTGTTCAATATCGTGCAGCCCCATATTGCGGTGTTCGGGCAAAAGGACGCCCAGCAATGCGCGGTGATCGAGCGCATGGTGCGCGATCTGGCCGTTCCGGTGGAGATCATCCGCGGGCCGATTATCCGCGAGGCCGACGGGCTCGCGCTGAGTTCGCGCAATGTTTATCTAAAGCCCGAGGAGCGTCCGGCCGCACGGCTGCTCTTTGCCAGCCTGACCGCCGCCAAACAGGCCTTCGAGGCTGGCGAGCGGAATGCTGCCCGGCTGACCGAGATCGCCGAGGCGATGCTGCAAGGCCAGCCGGGGATCTCCCTTCAGTACTGGGATGTTCGGGACGCGCGCACTTTGCAACCTGTGGCCGCTGCCATGCCCGGCGAAACCTTGTTCGCCGTGGCCGCCATGGTCGGGACAACCCGCCTTATCGACAACATGACCGTGTGATCTGAAGCGTCAAACGGCATCAAGGCCCGAGGCCTGCCGCTTGGTTCGCCAAAGCTGGACGTGCTGCATAGAGGCTCGTGGATAGCTTCGGCACATTCGTGCATCTCATTCCAGTGCCGATCGCCTGGTCTCGGTGTCAATGAAAAGTGCCGCCACGGCACTCAGCACCAACAGGCCACAGAAAAGAGCGATGGCGAGCGAGAAATCCTGGATAAAGAGCACGGCAAGCGCGGACGGGGCGAGGAGACCCCCGAGCCGGGCAACGGACCCTGCCGCACCCATGCCGGTGGCCCGGGATGCCGTGGGGTAAAGCTCAGGCGTGTATGCGTATAAGGCGCCCCACGTGCCCAGGAGTGCGAAACTCATCAGCAGGATCGGCACGGCGACCATCTGCGAGGTGCCGGCCGCAAGAAAAAGAATGCAGCCGATTGCACTCATGCCCAAAAAGCCGATGAGGGTGGGCTTGCGGCCGAGCGCCTCGACGCCCCATGCCGCCAGCACATAACCGGGAATTTGCGCCAGTGCGACCAGGACGAGAAAGCCATGGCCACGGAGATAGCCGAATCCTTCGTCAGCAAGGCGCGCCGGCAACCAGGTGAAGACCCCGTAATAGGACACCGACACCAGAAACCAGATCGTGAGGATGGAGATCGTGCGACGGCGCAGGACCGGTGAAAAAATTCCGCTAGCCTGCGCCGGCTTGCTCGGTGCTATGTCTTCATGCTCGCCCAACTGGGGCCGGCCATTGGTTTGAAGCACTTCATTGAGCACGGCGCGGAGCTTGGCTGTTTCTCCCTTCCGCAACAGGTAAAGCGGCGACTCGGGCACCCATAACCGCAGAAATACCCCGACCAAGGCGGGTAAAGCCGTGGCGGCAAAGATCCAGCGCCATGCGTCGCTAGTGACGGCAACGCTTGCGCCCCACGCCGCCAATGCTACCAGAACCGTCCCGATGGCCCAGAAGCCTTCCAGCATGACCAGCCACCGGCCGCGGTTCCGGGCCGGCAGGAATTCGGCCATCATTGCATAATCGACCGGCAACGTTCCGCCGACGGCCAGGCCGGTGAGGAACCGCAAGGCGCACAGCATGATGAAGTTGGGCGCAAATATCGACAACACGCCGAATACAGCGTCCAGGGCGACCGTGATGATCAGGATGTTGCGCCGCCCGAACCGATCGGCCAGCCTGCCGAACAGCGTGGCGCCGATCAGCATTCCCAGAAAGAACAAG
Organism: Devosia sp.; assembly: GCA_028290225.1. Classification (GTDB taxonomy): domain Bacteria; phylum Pseudomonadota; class Alphaproteobacteria; order Rhizobiales; family Devosiaceae; genus Devosia. Next base: position 3,641 of record JAQGKH010000096.1, read on the forward strand.
GTGCCGGTCTGCAACGCCTCGGGAATCGACAGGCCGAATGTTTGGGCGATGGAAGCCGCTGTAAAACCGACCGCAAGCACCTGCATGGCATCAGCCATCCAGACCAGCCCGAAGACACCGAGCAGTCGGCGTTGAAATCGCCCCGCCGTGGCCGCTTCAAGCACGGATTCAACAGTTCTTTGCACGGGCACGCGTCCTTGATAACGGGGCATCAATGGCAGCTTTGATGCACTACCAACTTAACGGCTTACTGCCCAATCACAGGGGCCGCTGCCAAGGCTGTGACGGCGCCGGGCGCCAGCCCAAATGCAATCGGCGCCCAGGGGGGCGCCGAAAGCAGGACCAAACTGCGCTGCAACGCCGCGCGTTGCTCGCGGCTTAGTTGAAGCGGTAGCGCAGCGTGCCGCGCACTTCGTGCAGCCAGTTGTTCTCGGAGCGAACATTGGCGGGGAAATCTGCGCTGTTGTTGAGCTCGTTGATGTAGATGCCGCGATAGCCCACATCGGCAACGATCGCGCCGAAGTCGTAGCCTACGC
>JAQGKH010000101.1 GCA_028290225.1 Devosia sp.
TCACGGCCAGCACCTCCAACTCCTACTATCTCGACCTTATCGGCGGCATTCAGAGCATGGTGCAGTCGCTGGCCTGGACGGTGATTATCGCCGATGTGGCGATCGATGGGCAGTATGATGCGGCCCATGAAGACCGGACAGTGCGCCGCTTCATCGAGGCGCGGGTGGCAGGGGTAATCTCGACCCTGACCCTGCGCAAGGACAACACGGATCTGCTGTCCAAATGGGATATTCCAGTCGTCTTCGTCGACTCCGCGCCGCCTGCCGAAGCGCGCGACCTGCCCAGTGTAACGACCGACAATTACCAAGCCAGCATGCTGGTGGGCGGGCATCTTGCTGGCCATGGCTATAAAAACTGGCTGTTTTTGGCCTATCCCGCCATCTGGTCGACCCGCGTCGAACGCGAGCATGGCCTGCGCGATGCAGCGAGAGCTGCCGGCGCGACCATCACGGTGGTTGAGAGCGCCAATGACGCGGCTTCGGCGCAAGATGCGCTCAAGCAATACCTTGACCACGCGGCCCACACGCCCGATGTGCTGATCGCCGGCAACAACCCGATGCTGCTCGGGGCATTGGAGCATCTGCGCATGCGGGGGTTGCGCGTTCCCAGCGATATCGCTGTTGTTGGGTATGACGAATTCGCCTGGTCCAACCTGGTGCAGCCGCCGCTGACCCTGCTCAACGAGCGCAGTGGCGAAATTGGCCAGGAAGCCGCCCGAACCCTGAGCGAGATCATCCTCGCTCAAGAGGAGTCGGAAAAAAGAGGGCAGGGAAGCGTGCCACTTTATCGCCCGGGCCATCAAAAGCAGGTCGCGGCCGAGTTGATCGTGCGTCAGTCCTGCGGCTGTGTGGCCGCCGGGGGTTATTCCGACCCCCGCTAACATCCATTCCGCTGCAAGGCGGTTGAAACGCGCAAGCCGGTTCGCGACACGAAAAAGCCGGCACAAGGAGGACTTCAGATGAAAACCAAAACGTTTAGCATGATGGCCGTGTCGGCTGTTGCTTTCGCCGCCGCCAGCTTCGCGCCTGCGATGGCGCAGGACACCCCGGCCAAGATCGAGCAGATCGGGCTGATGGTGCAGGACATGTCCAATCCCTTCTTTGCCGCCATGGAAAAAGGGGCCCAGGAAGCAGCCGCCGAAATCGGCGCCACGCTCAACACCCAGGATGCCCAGCTCGACCTGGCCAACCAGAACACCCAGATCGATGCCTTCATCCAGCAGGGCGTGGACCTGATCGTGATCTCGGCTGTCGACCAGGCCGGTATCGCCCCCGCCATTGAGCGCGCCAAGGCCGCAGGCGTCATCGTGATGGCGGTCGATACGCCGGCTGTCGGTGCCGATGCCGTGTTCCAGACCAATGCGGTCCAGGCTGGTGAAGTCTCGTGCACCTATCTGTTCGAACAGATGGGCGGCAAGGGTCAGGTCCTGCTGGTCGATGGTACGCCGATCCAGACCATCATCGACCGCATCACCGGATGCAAGAACGTGGCTGCCAATTTTCCCGACATCCAGATCGTCGGCCAGCAGGCATCTCGCAATGACCGTGCCTCGGGCATGTCCGTTACTACCGACATGCTGACAGCAAATCCCGATGTGACCGGCATTTTCGGCATGAACGATCCGTCCGCTCTGGGCGCCGTATTGGCGGTGGAACAAGCCGGCAAGGCCGGCCAGATCAAGGTAACGGGCGTCGATGGCAGCCCCGAGGCTGTGCAGGAACTGAACCGCGAAGGTTCGCCCTTCATCGGCACGGCAACCCAGAACCCGGGCGAAATGGTGCGCGAGGCCGTGAAGGCTGCGGTTGCCATGAGCGAGGGCAAGACGCTTGAAGAAACCAATGTGCTGATCCCCAGCGTGCTGGTGACGCGCGACAATGTCGCCGAATATCCCGGCTGGTAACATTCAACGCCAGCCGACCGGCCGGAGCGACCTCCCGCGCTCCGGCCATCAAAACAGGAGGCACGACATGGATGGCCCTTTGCTGGAACTGACCGGCATTACCAAGCGCTTCGGAGCCACCTTGGCGCTCAACGACGTCCGGTTCGACCTGCGCGCCGGTGAAGTTCACGCCCTCATGGGTGAGAACGGCGCAGGGAAGTCCACGTTGATGAAAATTCTCTCGGGCAATATTCAGCGCGATTCGGGCTCGATGTTGATCGAGGGCCGGCCTGTCGAAATTCGCTCGCCGCGCGATGCACGGGCACGTGGCATCGCCATTATCCATCAGGAGCTCAATACGGTTCCGGCAATGACCGTGGCCGAAAACCTGTCCCTGGGACAGGAGCCGCGCAATCGCTTCGGCATGCTCGATCGTCGACGGGTCCTTCGTGACGCCCGCGAAAAGCTGGCCCGTATCCATGCCGATATTGATCCGACGCGGCCGCTCGGATCCCTCGGCATCGGCATGCAGCAGATGGTCGAGATCGCCCGCGCCGTCAGCGAGAACGCCCGAGTACTGGTGCTCGATGAACCAACGGCTGCCCTGTCGCGCGCCGAAGCGCAGGAACTTTATGGGGTGGTCAATCACATGCGCGCCCAGGGCGTCGGCCTTATCTACATTTCCCACCGCATGGAAGAAGTCTGGCAATTGGCCGACCGCATCAGCGTCTTCCGCGACGGCACCTATGTCGGCACCGGTACGCGCGACGAATTGAGCGAGGCCGATGTGGTGCGCATGATGGTGGGGCGCTCCATCGGCGACCTCTACCGCCACGAGCCGCGCCACCCGGGCGATGTCGTGCTCGACGTACAGGATATTGCCGCCAAGGGCCTGGGGCCGGCAAGCTTTCAGGTGCGTGCCGGTGAGGTCGTCAGCATGTCGGGCCTGGTCGGCTCGGGTCGTACCGAACTGGCGCGGCTGGTCTTCGGTGCCGATCGTCGCCAGGCTGGCACCGTTCTGGTCAATGGCCGGCGCAGCAATCCCGCCGATCCGGCAGCGGCGATCGCCGATGGTCTGGCCATGGTGCCTGAGGATCGCAAGTCGCAGGGCCTGTTTCTCGATCACAGCGTCGAGCGCAATGTCGCCATCTCCTCACTCGGACGGTTCACCTCGGCCCAAGTCGTGCGCGATCGTGCCGTACGACAGGCCGTGCTGGCCCAGATGGAGCGGCTGCGCCTGCGCAAGAACGCCATCGACCTGCCGGTTCGTGCGCTTTCGGGCGGCAATCAGCAAAAGGCCGCACTGGCGCGCTGGCTGCTGCGCGACTCTCCCGTCATGATCCTCGACGAGCCGACACGCGGCGTCGATGTCGGGGCCAAGCGCGAAATCTACGAACTCATCGATGCGCTGGCGCGGGCCGGCAAGGCCATTCTCGTCATCTCATCGGACCTGCCCGAAGCCATCGGCATTGCCGATCGCGTTCTGGTGGTGCGGGGCGGTCGCATCGTTAAGGAATTGTCGGCCGCCGAGGCCAGCGAAGAAACCGTCATGCGCCACGCCGTCGGTGCGGGCTCAGATCATCAAACCCCCAGTATGGAAGCCAATCCATGAGTTCCAATCCTGAAACGGGTGTTGCCCATGTCCAGCAACGCCGCCAGTTCGACTTCGCCTGGTGGTGGGACCGCGTCGGCATCCTGATGGTGCTGTTGCTGCTCGTGCTGCTGATGTCGATCTTTGCGCCCAATTTCAATCGCGTCGACAATCTGCTCAACATCGCCCGTTCGATCTCGGTCAATGCCATTCTCGCGGCGGGCCTGACCTTCGTCATCCTCACCGGGGGTATCGATCTGTCCGTGGGCTCGATCGTCGCCGTTTCCGGCGTCGTTTCGGTATTGGCGGCCATGGCCGGCGTTCCCGCGCCTGCCGCGATCCTCATCGGCATGGCCGTGGGTGGCGCCTGCGGTTTCATCAACGGGGTTTTGACCGCCTATCTGGCACTGGCGCCGTTTATCGTCACACTGGGCACCATGACCTTCCTGCGTGGCCTGGCCTATACGATCACCAATGGCCAGCCGATCGTCTCGAGCGATCTCAATTTCAAGGATTTCGGCAACGGTTACCTTCTGGGCATGCCGGTCCCGGTCATTACCATGATCGTGGTCTTCATCGTGGCCTGGTTCGT
>JAQGKH010000121.1 GCA_028290225.1 Devosia sp.
ACCAGGCGAACGGAATGGCGAACACCACGATCGCGAACAGGTCCTTCATCGTGTAGTACGGATGGAACGGCACGGTGTCGCGGCTCGACTTTACGTCAACGCCCACCGGGTTGTTGTTGCCCGGCACATGCAGCGCCCAGATATGGAGTGCCACCAGCGCCGCGACCACGAATGGCAGCAGATAGTGCAGCGAGAAGAACCGGTTCAGTGTCGGATTATCGACGGCGAAACCACCACGCAGCAGTTCGAGGATGGGGTTGCCGACAATCGGGATCGCCGCGAAGATATTGGTGATCACGGTCGCGGCCCAGAAGCTCATCTGCCCCCAAGGCAGCACATAGCCCATGAATGCCGTTGCCATCACGAGGATGAAGATCAGCACGCCGATGATGTAAAGGATCTCGCGCGGCGCCTTGTAGGAGCCGAAAAACAAATTGCGACCCATATGGATGTAAAGGGCAGCAAAGAACATCGAAGCACCCACCGCATGGGTGGCCTGGATGATGCGGCCACCATTCACGTCACGGCGGATATGCTCCACCGAGTTGAAGGCCATCGCGATATTGGGCGTGTAGTGCATCGCCAGGATGATCCCGGTGACGATCTGCACCACCAGCATGATCGCCAGGATCGCCCCGAACGTCCAGAAATAATTGAGGTTCTTGGGCGTCGGGAAGTCCATCAGGTGCTCTTTGGCGAACCTGACGACAGGCAAACGCTCGTCGAGCCACTTCTCAATGCCGGTCCCCGGCTGGTAAGTCGAATGTTCTGACATCGGCAAAGCCCCCACTAACCGATCTGGACCAGCGTATCGCTGACGAAATTATAAGGCGGCAACACCAGGTTCTTGGGTGCGGGACCTTTGCGGATGCGCCCGGCCGTATCGTAGTGCGAGCCGTGGCACGGGCAGAACCAGCCATCGAAATCGCCCGACTGGCCCACTGGGACACACCCCAGATGCGTGCAGTTGGCGATCATGATCAGCCACTGCTCGTGCCCCTCTTGGGTGCGCTGCGCGTCGGTCTCGGGATCCTTGAGATCAGCCAGCGGCACAGCGCGCGCTTCCTCGATCTCGGCCGCCGTGCGATGCCGCACGAACACCGGCAGGCCGCGCCACATGATGGTGACCGCCTGACCTTCTTCGATGCCGGTCAAATTGAATTCGATGCTGGCCAGAGCCAGGGTCGATGCGTCCGGGTTAAGCTGATTGATCAGCGGCCAGGCCACTGCGGCGGCCCCCACGGCGCCCACGGCACCCGTTGCCACAAACAGGAAATCCCGTCGCGTGGATGAATGTTCAGCTTGCGTAGCCAAGGTCACGATCCCCGTACAATACACTTAGACGCGGCCGGCGCACGCAGCAGCTCCCGCCTAAGCAGAATCGGCCGCCGTCCGCCCTCAAGCGGCCCGTCAGGTGCGTTCTTTTTGCACTGTCACACCCGCTTGTCCAGAGCACGCGAAAGCCAGTTCAAGGGCTGCGACACTATACCCGGCGCCTTTTGGGCCATCTTGGGTTATGAGTGGGGCCTTACCACCAGCCCAGCGCCATGCCGGTCGACCTCGCCCTTTACCAGCCCGACATCGCCAACAACACCGGCACCCTGATCCGCCTGTGTGCCTGCGTGGGCACGACCCTCCATATCATCCACCCCGCCGGTTTCCCGTTTTCGCCCAAGACATTGGCGCGAGCCGGGCTGGACTACCTCGATCGCGCCAGCGTCGTGGAGCATGCAAGCTTTGGGCAATTCGATGCCTGGCGGCGCGGAGAACTGCGCCGGCTCGTTCTGCTGACCACCAAGGCAACGACCTCCGCCTATTCAGCCGCTTATGAGGCCAATGATATCCTGCTGATGGGGCGCGAAAGCGCCGGCGTGCCCGACGCTGTCGCCGATGGAGCCGATCTTCGGATCCGCATTCCCATGCAGCCAGGCCTGCGCTCGATCAATGTGGCCGTGGCGGCGGCGCTTGTGCTGGGCGAAGCTAAAAGACAAACGGACGAGTGGACGGGGCTGCAATGACAGTTCATATCCAGCCCATGAACATGCCCGACGATATCGAAACCAAGAAAATCCGTGCCACCGCGTGGTTCCGGGCTTTGCGCGACCGGATCTGCGCCGAGTTCGAGGCCATCGAGCGTGAGCACGGAGGCACCCATGCCCACCTGACCCCCGGTCGGTTCGAGCGCACCCCATGGGATCGCCCGGCGGGGGGCGGCGGCGAAATGTCCATGATCCACGGCCGCGTCTTCGAAAAGGCGGGCGTGCATATTTCCACGGTGCACGGCACCTTTTCAGGAGACTTTGCCAAGCAGATCGCCGGCACCGAGGAAGGCGCCAGCTTTTGGAGCTCGGGCATCTCGCTGATCGTGCATCCCTGGAGCCCCCATGTTCCGGCGGTGCACATGAACACGCGCATGATCGTCACCGGCAAGCAGTGGTTCGGTGGCGGCGCGGATCTGACCCCCGTACTTGATCGGCGCCGCACGCAGGATGATCCCGACACCCTCGACTTCCATGCGGCCATGCGCGCCGCCTGCGCCAACCGTCCGGGCGTCGACTATGACAGGCTCAAGGCCTGGTGTGACGAGTACTTCTTCCTGCCCCATCGCAACGAGCACCGGGGCGTTGGCGGCATCTTTTATGACCATCACAATTCCGGGGACTGGGACGCCGATTTTGCCTTTACCCAAGCCGTGGGCGAGGCATTCCTCGACATCTACCCCCACCTGGTCCGTCGCAACTTCGAGCATAGCTGGACCGAAGCCGATCGGCACGAGCAACTGGTGCGCCGCGGCCGTTATGTCGAATTCAACCTGCTCTATGATCGCGGCACCACTTTCGGCCTCAAGACCGGCGGCAACGTGAACTCTATCCTCTCCTCAATGCCGCCCGAAGTGCGCTTCCCCTGAGGCAAGCGCCTGCCCTAAAGCTTGGCCGCGCCCAGGAGCGCCTCCCGGTCGAGGCGAAAGCCGCTGGCGATCCACATCGCTTCCAGCCGCCCCAGCTCCTTGCCCAGGGTCGGTCCCGGCTTCATGCCCAAGGCAACGAGGTCTGCCCCGCTGATCGGTAGCGGCGGCACCACTTTCTGCTCAACCAGCTGCCCAATCTCGGCCGTTTGCTGCGGGCTCCACCCCGCCAGAACCGCAGCGACCAGCACGCCCTCCCGGCACCCTGCCCTCCAGCGATAAAGTGCTTCATCGATCTGGTTCTGCGCCATGAGCCTTGCCGCCTCGCGCACCAGCATGGCCTGGCGGATCAACTCATTGGAAAGCCGCCACGCCTGTTGCAGCTCGCGCGCATTCCCTTCCCCCATCAGCAAGGCCAGTCGTGCGCTGACCGCGGCACCGCCCCGCTCTTCATAGCCGGCAAGAGCCTGCAGCTGCGGCTCGGCGATGGGCAGCAGACCGATCTGGGCCATCACTCGCAGCGTTTGGGCCACACGCGGCAAGGCGAGCATGCGCAGCATCTCGGCGCCGACCCGTTCCGCTGACAAATGCTCGAGCCGGCCCGCCGCATCGGCACAGGCCGCCAGCGCCGCCGCGTCCAGCTTCTGATCCGCATAAGCCGCCGAAAACCGGAAAAAGCGAAACACCCGCAAGCCGTCCTCGGCAATCCGCTGTGCCGGCTCGCCGATAAACCGCACTCGGCCCGCCAGGGCGTCCTCCAATCCGCCCAGTGGATCGAACAAGCGGCCGTCGCTGCAGGCGAAAAGTGCATTAAGGGAAAAGTCGCGCCGGGCCGCGTCCTCGGCCCAGTCCGAGCCGAACGCCACCACGGCATGCCGCCCATCCGTTTCCACGTCCCGCCGCAAGGTCGTGACCTCAACCACCGTATCGCCCAGCCGCAGCGTCACGGTGCCATGCTCGATCCCGGTCGGGTAGCACGCGATCCCCGCCGCTTCCGCCTGCCGTACCACCTCTTGCGGCACCAGTTCGGTGGCCATGTCGATATCGGCATCCGCCCGGCCCAGCACCGTATCGCGCACGACGCCACCCACGGCGCGCGTCCGCCCCTCGGCGCCCCCGAGCGCGGCAAAGATGGCCTGCGTATCGGCCCGCGCCCGCCATTCGGCATCGCGCAAGCGCTGCTCGGCTACCGCGTGCGCGCTCACGAGGCGCTCTCCACCACAAGGTCGCGGAACCGCCGCGTCAGATTGGCCGTAATGCCCCAGATCCGGTGGCCATCATGGTCGATCTGCCAGCTGCGATGCACCGTGCCATTGCGCTCCACCTTGAACTCGCCATAGCTCTGCGGATCGAGCACCCGGCTCAGCGGCACCTCGAACACGGAATGCACCTCGTCCGGGTTGGGTACGAAGGGGCCGCTCGGCTCCACCGCCGCCACCACCGGCGTAATCAGGTAATTGGTGCCAGTATAATAGGTTGGCATGTAACCCAGCACCTGGACGTCAGCCCGCTGCAGCCCCACTTCCTCGAACGCCTCCCGCAACGCCGCTGCCGCCACATTCTCGTCCTGGGGGTCAACCTTGCCGCCTGGAAACGACACCTGTCCGGAATGGGAGCGTAGGTCGGGCGAGCGTTCGGTGTAAAGGA